>SXRF01000062.1 GCA_005792635.1 Rickettsiales bacterium | reverse complement strand
TCTACCACCTTATTCTCCAGATTATAACCCCATAGAACAAGATTTCGCTAACATCAAAAAAAGGCGCATCTTTGCACCACAAAATACCACGCTAGAACAAATCATCAAAATGTATAATTGTTAAATAAAGTCACTATACATGGTAAAAATGTGGCAAATGGGCAGAATTTAGCGGTTGTTGGTGGGGGGATTACGGGCTTAATATCCGCGTATGAGTCGGATAAGCTCGGCTTCAAAGTGACTGTTTTTGAGGAAACTGACCAATATGGCGGGAAAATTAAAAATGGTGCGCTGGACGGAAAACCGATAAATCTGGGTGCGGAATTCATTGATGCCAAAAACACGCGGCTGATTGCGCTGTGCAAAGAGCTTGGGGTGGAGCTAATCCCCGCAACTGACCAAGCCACCGAGCAGTTTCACCTGCCAGATGGGCGGCTTATTTCTGGTGAGGCGTTTCACAAAGACTATAAACCAATCGCCGAGCAGATTATTGCGGATAAACAGTGCCTTATTGTGGACGGGAAATATACGCAGCTGGCTTTACACCTCAATGATATTTCGCTCACCGATTATTTACAGGAACTGGCGGCAAAAGCGCAGCCGCCCGTCGACCCACAAATTATAGAAACTGTGGCACGGGTCTATGGTTCGGAAGGTGGTAGAAATCCTGAAAAAATCAACGCCTTGCAGTTTGTCAATGAAGCCAGCGACGAGCTGGGCAGTTTTTTAAGTAGCGATTGCGGCTACCGCGTTGCAGGCGGAACACATCAACTGATTGATGCTCTGCGCTTGTATTTACAGGGCAGGGGGGTGGAATTTCAAGCAGGCGCGAAGGTGACCAAACTTGGCAAAGAAGATGGCAAATTCCAGCTTGGTTTTGAAGTCACTCCCGAAAAAGGTGTGGAGAAATTTGACAAAGTAACGCTCGCTCTTCCTGCATACGCCCTTGGAAAAATTGAGGGGCTGGAAGCGCTGGGGATGAAACCCGAAGAGCGCGAGCTGCTGAATAATACGCAATATTGCCATAGTTCAAAGTTTTTTGTGAAGCTTAAAGACGGCGTAGAAGTTGATAATGCTTGCTTTTTCTCAAATGATGGCTTTCAAGCTTGGATTTCTGAAAAAGGGATGATGACCTTTCTGGCTGGCGGTGAAAATATCAACAAACACAAAGGCATAGAGCTAATCAATCATTGTCTGGGTGAATATGCCAAAGCGCATGGCAAGCGAGTGGATGAGCTGTTTGAAGTTGCACCTGACAAAATGGTTTTGGGTGCGCCTGACCTCAAACGCCCTTGCTATGCCTCACCCGCCATGGGTCAAGCGACTAAGCTAGGGGATTTATTCGGCGCGATGGAACGCATGGCACAAAATGGCATTGCGATTGCGGGAACATTTTTGCCTCTGCGCGAAGGACAATGCTCATCTGTCGGGTTTATGGAATGCGGCGCAGCATCGGCACAGCGAGCGGCACAAATGCTAAATTCGCCGCTAGTAGAGCAAAAAGCCGAAAAACCAACCGAAAACCATATCCCCAATTGGGTGTATAAAATATTTGCAAATGGCAATACAACCGCTAGTGTTGGAGCTAGCTACACCATATAAAAACTCGCCAAAAACATGAATAATGAAATTAATCGCGCTGCTGAGTTATTAAAAGCTGGCAAGCTGGTCGCATTCCCAACGGAAACGGTTTATGGGTTGGGTGCGAACGCGTTGTCAGACGCGGCGGTAGCGGCGATTTACGCGGTGAAAAACCGCCCAGAATTTAACCCGCTGATAGTGCATATTCACTCGGTGGAGGCATCGAAAAAATTCGTTCAGTGGGACGAACGCGCTGAAAAACTCGCCGCAAAATTTTGGCCTGCACCTCTGACCTTTGTCTTGCCACGAAAAAAAGATTGCGGGCTGTCGCTGTTGGTGAGCGCGGGGTTAGACTGTGTGGCGGTGCGGATGCCATCACACCCCGTCGCCCTTGAATTACTGGAAAAATCAGGTTTGCCGCTTGCTGCCCCTAGTGCCAACCGCTCAGGGCGCATAAGCCCAACCCTTGCCGAACATGTGCGCGAGGAATTGGGGGACAAACTGGCGATGATTATTGACGGAGGCGCGTGCGCAGTGGGGATTGAGTCGACTATTCTTGACCTGACGGTGACACCCGCTACCATCCTGCGCCATGGGAAAATAACCCGCGAGGAGCTGGAAAACTATATAGAAATTGGCGATAGCAACACGGGTGAAATAAAAGCCGCGGGGATGCTAAAAAGCCATTACGCGCCAAAATCCAAAGTGCGCCTGAACGCAACCGAAGTCAGGGCAGGGGAGGCTTTGCTGGCTTTTGGCAAGCCGCTGGCAGGGCAGGGGGAAAATTTAAGCGAAAATTTAAGTTCTGGCGAAAATCTCGAAGAAGCGGCGGCGAATCTATTTCGCATGTTGCGCTTGCTTGACGCAAAAAACCCAAGCGCAATCGCCGTACAACCCATCCCCAATTACGGCTTAGGAGTTGCCATAAATGATAGACTAAATCGTGCCGCCGCCGATCGCACTGCTTAGAATATGTTTTGTCTAGTGATTTTTCAGTTGCTTAAATGGCGATTTTTTCTTAAGTTGTATGCAAATAAACATCAATGAAAGAATAAATATGTCACCCAAACTATCAGCTCTCTTAATTGCTTCCGCTATATCGCTGGTTGCGCCGTTCGCATTCGCGGCAAATAAAGATGAGCTACCGACGATTGAGCTTCATCTTGAAGTTTTGGATAGCTTGCTGGAAAGCGCACAGCCAGCCACGCCCGCGCATTCACCTTTTGCCACCAAGCCAACTCCCGCGCCGCAAAAAACCAGCAAACAAAAAACAATTGCTAAAAAGAAACCCGCTGCTGCGCCGAAGCCAGCTCCTGCACCTGTTGTAGCTAAACCAGTAGAGAAAAAACCAGCCGCGCCAACGCTTGTTGCGCCAGAAAAAGCCCCGACAAAACCAGCGGTTAAAAATGAACCACCAAAAGAAGCACCAAAAAGCGAATTCAAAAGCGATGTGCAGATACCTTTGCCACCACCGCCAACCGTGGTCGAGGAAGCTGCGCCCGCGCCTGCGCCACTTGTTGAACCAAAGCTAAATCAACCTTTGCCAGTGCCTGTTGAGGATGCTCTTAAGGGCGCGGAAAAGCCAAAAACTAATGAAGCCGAGCTATCACCAGTGGATAAGCAAGAGGCACAAAAAGCTCTTGCCCCACTTTCTGAACTCAGCGCAATCAACCCACCACCGCCTGTTCCAACAGCTGCGGAATCTGCGCCGCCAGCATCTGTACCACTGCCAGCGGATGCGGAATTTGTTCCACAACCACCAGTCGCAGAATTTGCAAAATCGCTGAATGAGCCTGCTCAGCCAACACCGCCTGTTGCTGCTCCTGTTTCCGCTCCTGTGGTTATAGAGAAAAAACCTGAGGAAAAACCAGCGGAAGTTGCTCCTCCTGTCGCTGCGCCAACTCCTGCATCAACGCCAAAGACCGAAGCTGAGCCTGAGCTTCCTGCGCTTTCGGCTTTGAAATCGCCGTCAGCTGCAAAACCAGAAAGCGCACCAGAAGCGGACAAACCAGCCGAACTGCCACCACTACCATCACTTACAGAAACAAAAACTGAGGCAAAACCAGAGGAACAACCAACCGCCAGCTCTGCGCCAGTGTCAGCCACTGCCGTTACGGCTGGCAAGCTAGACCTTCGCATTCCCTTCCTCAGCACAGAGACCAATGTTCCGCTTTCTGTTGAGCCAGAGCTAAAAAAACTGGTGGAAAAAATGAAAGCCAGCAAGCAGCGAGCCACCCTCGTTGCCTATGCTTCTGGCACTGGCGACCAAACCACCACGGCGCGGCGAGTTTCCCTGTCTCGCGCTCTTGCTGTGCGCGCTTATTTGATTGAGCATGATGTCGATAAACTTAGCATCACTGTGCAAGCCGAAGGCAGCAAAAACACTGGTGGCGAGCCAGACCGCGTCGATATTTTCTTAAGCGACGGGAAGTAATTTGCCATGGCTGGTCATTCACAGTTTAAGAACATCATGCGCCGCAAAGGTGCGCAGGATGCAAAAAAAGGTAAAATCCTAACCAAAGTCGGGCGCGAGATTATTTCCGCCTGCAAGACAGGAAGTTCCGACCCCGCTTCCAACCCCCGACTGCGAGCAGCTATCCTCTGGGCGCGCGAGGAAAATATGCCCAAAGACCGCATCGAAGCCGCCATTAAGCGCGGTAGCGGCAATGTCGATTCCGACAATTTCGAGGAAATCCGCTATGAAGGCTATGGGGCAGGGGGGGCAGCAATCATCGTCCAAGCCCTCACCGATAACCGCAACCGCACCGCGCCTGACATTCGTTCGGCATTCAGCAAATATAACGGCGCAATGGGCGAAACAGGCAGCGTCAGCTTCATGTTTGACCATGTGGGGCGCATCGTCTATCCACTGGCGATTTCCACCGCTGACGGCATGTTTGAAACCGCAATTGATGTCGGCGCGGAAAATTGCGAAACTGACGGCGAACACCATATCATAACCTGCACTCTGGAACAATTCGTTCATGCCCGCGAGGGGCTAGAAAAAAAATACGGTGCGCCCGAATCAGCAAAAATGATTTGGCAACCGAAAAACACCGTTCCCGTGGACGAAGAGCAAGCCAAGTCCTTGCTAAAACTCATTGATACTCTGGAAGACAACGACGATGTGCAGGAAGTTTTTTCTAATTTTGAAATTTCCGAAGCTGTGATGCAAAAGCTGAGTGCTTGATTTTTGTTTTGTTTGTGATAAAATCTTGGCATGGCGAAGGAATTAATAACAGAAGATGCTATGGTACTTGGTGGAATGCCCGTATTTGCTGGGTCGCGAGTTCCTGTGCATGCTTTGTGGGAATATTTGGAGAAAGGCAACACAATCGATGTTTTTCTTGATGATTTCCCGACAGTATCAAGAGAGCAAACAATGATGATTTTACAAGCCGCCGAACAATCTTTGCTCCATGCGCGTACTCATTGACGAATGTGTTCCCCGTCGCCTCATCAGTATTTTTGCTGAATATGAGGCGATGAGTGTTCCCTATATGGGCTGGTCAGGTAAAAAGAATGGCGAGCTGCTTCGATTAATGACAGAAGCCAAGTTTGATGTGTTCGTTACTGTTGATCAGAATTTACAATATCAACAAAATTTACAAAGCACCAATATCTCAATCCTCGTTCTTCACGCAGAAACCAATAGTTATAACGACCTGCTATCACTTGCTCCAGCGATTCATGCAACTCTCCTTAAGCTAAAACCCAGCACTATATATGTCATCAAATAATAATATCATCCTCGGAATAGACCCTGGTTTGCAACATACGGGTTGGGGGGTGATTTCCGCCCGCGCTGGGCAAGTTTCATTCGTTGCTTGCGGAATTATTCACACCAATGCCAAAGACGCAGTGGCGGCGCGGCTGCTCGCACTGCATAACGGCTTGCAACGGGTTATCGAGCTATATAAACCAGATGAATCCGCGATTGAGGAAACCTTCGTCAATAAAAATAATGCCAGTAGTTTGAAGCTAGGGCAGGCGAGGGGGGCGATTATACTGTCAGTGGCAATTACTGGCTTGCAATGCGCGGAATATAGCGCGAATATGGTGAAAAAAAGTGTGGTGGGCAGCGGTCACGCTGATAAAGCGCAGGTGGCGATGATGGTAAAAACCATCCTGCCCGCGAGCAATGCCGCAGCGTCAGGAATAGATGCCGCAGACGCGCTCGCCGTTGCCATTTGCCACGCCCATCACAGGGAGATAAACTCCATCATCGGGATTAATGGCATTAAGGGGAAAATTGCATGATCGGGAAGTTGCGCGGTATTGTTGAAGAAATTGAGGATGATAGCCTAATTCTTGATGTCGGCGGCGTTGGTTATCATATCTTTGCCTCCTCGCGCCTGCTTTCCGAATTAACGCTCGGGCAGGAAGCAAAGCTCACCATTGAGATGAATGTCCGCGAGGATCATATCCATCTATACGGCTTTCCCAATATCGTTGAGCGCGATTGGTTTCGCTTGCTTGCCACTGTGCAAGGGGTGGGGAATAAAACCGCGCTTGCCATTCTCGCCGCTTACGCGCCAACGCGCTTGGTGCAAAGCATTCTCGCCAAGGACATCGCGGCGTTCAAGGCAATTAGCGGCATCGGCCCCAAACTCGCCGAACGCATCGTCACTGAGCTGAAGGATAAAGTCGCCAAAATGCCCAGTGAGGAATTTACACAAAGCAATTCTAAAACACGAACTACGAACTACGAACTACGAACTACGCATCTAGAGGACGCCATCTCCGCCCTGACCAATCTTGGCTATACCCGCAGCGACGCTTTCGCTGCTGCCAGCCTTGCCGCACAAAACAACCAAGAAAACCAAAGCCTCGACACCCTAATCCGCCTTAGCCTTAAAGAGCTAGCGAGAAGGTGAGGGTGAGGTATTTAGAGAAGCAACTGCTGCTCCTACCTTTTCAATATCAATTCCGTGATTTCCTTGTAATATTTCGGCAAAAATTTTCTCGCTACCTACCATTTCTTTAATGGATTTAATCAGCGTATCAACAACGGAAAGTGGAGATTTAGGTGCAATTCCAGACACAATTGGTTTTTTAGCAGCGGTTTTTTCTTTCCAAGCATCATGCAATGCGGATATATATCGTGTTATCGTATCTAGTTCTCCAATTGTATCACCAACCGCAATTTCATCACTAGCCAATTTATGGCTGGTAGCAATAGAAGTTGCAGCAGCATTTAAGGCAGCTTCCAGTTCATTCGCTTTTTCCCCACAGCCATCAAGTTTGCTGCCTCTAACCACACCAACAAAATCCTGCCCAGCGTCTCTGAATTCTTGTAGAGCGTGTAATATCCGTTAACTATGATCATATCGCAAGCGAAATTGTTCAGGAAGTGGGTAAAATAAAAAAATTGCATATAGCAAAAAATCACCGCCTATTCTTGCAGTGAATTCAATAATATCAAAGCCTTACAAGCAGAACTTAAAGTAAAAAACGGTACTTTTAGGGACAAAAAATACCTGTTTGGGGGATTAATTGTCATGCCAGCACAGGCTGGCATCCATGCCAAGAAATTCGCACTGAGAGATGAACGGAATATTTTTTATTGCTATTACATTATGCTCACTATAATTTAGAAGAAATTATACAACAACTCCATGTAGGAATTTTTGATGCTTAATAAGCTACAATTACTGGACACAGTCATCTTTGATGTAATCAAAGAAAGTGAAAAGCAGCTAGAGAAGATTTTAGATTCTGATGTGATGTATTTTTATGGCGAAATTCGTGTAGAAGCCGTTCAGTTATTTCGTAATTTTATAGAAAAACTTGCTGAACGGCAGGAAAAGAAAAATCGTATTTCTATAGTTTTAACCACTCCCGGCGGTTCTGCTGAAGCAGTAGAAAAAATGGTTGAAATAATAAGACATCACTATAGTGAAGTTTATTTTATTGTGCCAGACATGGCTATGTCTGCTGGAACTATTTTTTGTATGTCTGGTGATAAAATATATATGGATTATTCCTCTTCGCTTGGACCGATAGACCCACAAGTTCCTGATAAAGAAAATAATTTTCTTGTTCCAGCTCTTGGGTATTTAGATAAAATTCAAGAGCTTATAGAAAAATCAAGGAATGGAACTATTACAGCTGCAGAATTTAGATTGCTTGAAAAGCAAGATCTTGCTATGCTTAGGCTGTATGAGCAGGCAAGAGAGCTATCTATAGCGTTGCTAAAAGAATGGTTGGTAAAGTACAAATTCAAAGATTGGACAGTACACAAAACCAACAATGTCGGGAATAATGTTACTCTGCAAGAAAAAGACGAAAGAGCTAAAAAAATAGCAGAGGTTTTGTCAAGTAACGAAGAGTGGCACTCTCATGGGAGGATGATAGGAATAAATAAGCTGCGTAATTTGCAATTAGTTATAGATGATTTAGCAGAGAACAGTAATTTACATATCATGGTTCGCAGATACAGCGATACACTAGCAGATTACCTTGGAAGAAATGGAACAAGATTTTTCCTGTATAGCAGTTATATTCACTAGACATAAGGAGTGAGATTATATGAGCATTGCAGAACAGCTAAAAGATGTAATTGGTAACTACAAGTCAAAAAGCGATGAGGCTAAATTCTCTAAACAAATGGAAGATTTCTATTCTTTTAAGCAAAAATTAGAAGATGCTGGTTTATATAAAGATGAAAAATACGAGATTCCACTTATGAATAGATTGGGGCATTCACTTTGTAAGCATTCAAATTATAGAAATTCTTTCAACTAAAACCGATTCGTCCTTGGAAATCCAGTTGGCGGCAGGCGACCTGCATCGGCGCGGTTGCCTGTCCATGGTTTTAGGTCGGTTTCTGTGCGGGTTTTACCGCCCAAAGCCCAGCTTAACCCCTCGGCGTAGGTGAAGCATTTTGCGTCCGCCAGCTCGCAATCTTTATATTTCTGCAGAGTTACGCCTTGCCCTTTTTTCATAATCGGGATTTGCGATAGCGGGAACAGTAGTAACTTGCGGTTTTCACCAATAACCGCCACGAAATCCCCCGCAACAGGAACGCAAATCAACGCCCTTGCGCCGTCCATCACATTCAAAATTTGCTTGCCGTTTTTGGTTTGCGCCTCCACATCGGCGGCCTCCACCACAAAACCCTTGCCGTTACTGGCAGCAATCAACAATTTTTGTTCAGGTGTGAAGATGGAAATATCCACAATATCCGCGTCATTTTCCATATCAATCATCAGACGCACAGGCTCACCAAAACCTTTCCCGCGCGGGATTTTATCGCAGGGCAGGGTATAAAACCGCCCATTCGAGGCAAATAGCAACAGCTTGTCCGTCGTCTGCGCGGTGAGGGTGAATTTCTCCTCGTCGCCTTCTTTGTGTTTCATGTCGGAAGTGTCAAAAACATGCCCCTTAACCGCCCGCAGCCAGCCCATTTTGGAGCATAAAATGGTTATCGGCTCTTTTTCCACAAAGGCTTCAATGTCAATAATTTTGCCAATTGGCGCATCAGCAAAATCCGTGCGCCGCTTGCCGAGGATAGTTTTTTCACCAAATTTCTTGCGGATTTCGCCGATTTCATCGCTAATCCGTGCAGAGCGTTTTTCTGGCGAGGCGAGAAGCTCTTGCAGCTCGGCCTGTTCTTTGGATAGCTCGTCATGTTCGCGGCGGATTTCAAACTCTTCCAGCTTGCGAAGCGAACGCAGGCGCATATTGAGAATCGCCTCCACCTGTACTTCCGTAAGCTTCCATTTTTTCATCATAATCGGCTTTGGCTCATCCTCGGTGCGGATGATGCGGATAACCTCGTCAAGATTGAGGTACGCTATGAGTAACCCGCCCAAAACCTCCAGTCGGTGCGCGATTTTCGCAAGGCGGAAATTAGTGCGCCGCACCAAAACTTCCATGCGGTGGTCAAGGAAAGCAAGGAGAATATCCTTTAGATTCATCACCTGCGGTGCGCCGTGTGCGTTCAGCACATTCAGGTTCATGTTAAAGCGCGTTTCCAAGTCGGTCGCACGGAACAGCGACTCCATCAACATTTCCGCGTCAACGCTGCGGTTTTTTGGCTCAAGAACGATGCGGATTTCCTCGGCCGATTCGTCCAAAATATTCCCCAGCAGCGGCAGTTTTTTATTCTTAAACAGCTCGGCGATGCGCTCAATCAGGCGCGATTTTTGAATTTGATAAGGAATTTCGGTGATGATAACCTGATACAGCCCGTGCGATAATTCCTCTTTGTGCCACTTGGCGCGAATGCGAATTGCGCCGCGACCAGCCTCATAAGCCGCTTGGATATTCGCGGCTGGCTCAACGATTATCCCGCCTGTCGGGAAATCAGGCCCCGCCACAAAGCTCATCAGCTTTGGCACGCCGCAATCTGGGTGTTTGATGATATACTGCATCGCCGCGCACAGCTCGCCCACATTATGCGGCGGAATGCTGGTCGCCATGCCCACCGCGATGCCCTCCGATCCATTCGCCAGCAAATTCGGAAATGCCGAGGGCATAACAATCGGTTCTTCGTCCTGTCCGTCATAAGTCGGGCGGAAATCAACTGTGTCTTCGTCAATGCCGTCCAAAATCGCCATGGCAACTTCGGTGAGTTTCGCTTCGGTATAACGCATCGCCGCCGCGTTATCGCCGTCCACCGAGCCGAAATTCCCCTGCCCATCCACCAGCGGATAGCGCACCGCGAAATTCTGGGCGAGGCGCACCATCGCCTCATAAACCGCGCTGTCACCATGCGGGTGGTATTTACCAATCACATCACCCACCACGCGGGCGCATTTTTTATAGCCCGATTTTGGGTCAAGCTTGAGCATCAACATCGCATATAACAACCGACGATGCACAGGCTTCAAACCATCGCGCACATCAGGCAACGACCGCGCCGTAATGGTGGAAAGCGCGTACGCCAAATATTTTTCCTCCAGCGTCGTGCGGAAGGAAACTTGGTTGATTTGTTCAGGATTTATTTTTGATGGTGGTTTTGGTGGCATTTTTATTGTTGTCTGCTTGCATTATTAATAACAAATTGATGGAGTACAGAAGCTGCTAAATCGGGATAGTTAATCCCATCATTTTCTGCCATATCGCGCAGTGATTTCATATCGGTTTCTGAAAGATGTACCAGTAAAATCTCGCTATCATCCACCACCACCTTTGCCTTTTTTAACTCCGAAGGGCTGGGCAATAAATCGCTAACCACCTTAAAATCTTCAAGATTAAAATCTTTTACATCATCCCAAGGATTTTCTTCATATATTATTTTTTTGGTCATATATTTTCTTTCCTTTTCTCCAGTAAGCTGCGCCAATTATACGGATTTTATCACTTCTATAAATAAAACGCACAGTTGCAACCTCACCGTTTATCTTACCATAACAGAAAAATCTTTGTTATTCAATAGAGTGTGCAGGGTCGCCTGTGATAACGCTAAAATCATCATAAAAAGCTTGGATCGCACTACTAAACGACAAACCATGTTTTTTCTGGTTTTCTGAGTCTTTCGCGCTATCCCATTCAAATTGTTCTGGTGGTATGGTTTTGGCGGCATTTTTCTATGTTTTCCTACGCATTTTGAGTAGCAATAGTATCAAATCATGATTATGTAAAAGAAAATATCGAATATATAACCCCTATGCCCAAACATAACCAAGCTGATTTTATGCTCGTGGAGCAGTTTTTAGAGATGATGGCGGCGGAGCGCGGCGCATCAAAGAATACGCTTGAGGCGTATAACCGTGATTTGCTCAGTTTTCTGGAATATTGCCAAACCATTAAAAAACGCCTGTCACGCATTCAGCGGCCGCATATTGAAAATTTCACCGCACAATTGAGCAAGGCGGGCATCAGTGCGCCAAGCGTTGCCCGCAAACTTTCCGCCATCCGCCAGCTTTTCGCCTTTCTTTATAGCGAAGGTGAGCGCACCGACAACCCCAGCACCACACTGGACACACCAAGGCTGCCCAGAAAGCTGCCTAGCACGCTGTCGCACTCGGATATTCTCGCGCTGATAGAAACAGCAAAGCGCGATGACAGCGCAAGCGGACTGCGGATGCAGGCGATGCTCGAGCTAACTTATGGCGGTGGGCTTCGGGTTTCAGAGCTGGTTTCGCTAAAACTTTCCGCGCTGCAACTTAAAACCAGCGGGCAGAATGTAATGGTGGAGTTTATCATCGTGCACGGGAAGGGAGGCAAAGAGCGCATTGTTCCGATTAATGACAATGCTCGCGCCGCCCTCTCGCGCTATTTGGTGGTGCGCGAGCAGTTTCTGCGCGAAAAAGAAAAATCGGTTTGGCTGTTCCCCTATACCAAGGCGGAAGGCTATATCACCCGCCAGCAATTCGGCGTTATGCTAAAAGAGCTGGCGACGGCGGCGGGTATCAACCCAGAAAAAATATCGCCGCACACGCTGCGCCATTCTTTCGCCACCCATTTGCTAGAAGGCGGCGCGGATTTACGAGTTATCCAAGAACTGCTCGGTCACTCCGACATCTCCACCACCCAAATTTATACACATATTGCTGGCGACCGCCTGAACAAGCTGGTACAAACTTATCATCCATTAGCGAATAGGAACGAAACATGAACGGTGAAATATATCATTGGGTGAAGGCGTTGCACATCATCGCGGTTATGGCGTGGATGGCGGGGATGCTCTATCTCCCGCGGCTTTTTGTGTATCACACGCAGGTGAAAATCGGCAGTGAAGCTTCTGAGCTGTTCAAAATAATGGAACGGCGGTTGCTGCGCTTTATTATCAACCCTGCGATGATTGTTGCGTGGCTGGCTGGTGGCTGGCTGATGCACTATACCAACGCGCTGGACGCACAGCAAAATGGCGTGTGGATGCATTATAAATTGTTGCTGTTGGTTGTTATGCAGCTAGCACACGCGATGATGGCTAGGTGTCGCCGCCAATTTGCCAATGATAAAAACACCCGCTCAACCAAATTTTACCGCATCTTAAACGAAGTTCCGACTTTGCTTATGGTTGGCATTGTGGTTTTGGTAGTGGTACGCCCCGTCTGAATTTTTACCCAACTCTACTGCTAAATTCTGGAACGAGTTCTTTAAGTAACTCAAGGGCTTCTTTGGATTTTCTGCTGGTGCAGACTTCGTAGAGTGCCGCTAGTTTTTGCCGCAAATTTTGCAGATCAGCTTCGCGCGGTGCGGCGAGGAAGATGCTTTCATGTTTGGTTTTATTCATGCTTTCGCCGTCGTGGAATAATTCTTCATACAGCTTTTCGCCAGCACGCAGCCCTGTAAAAACGATGTCAATATCTTCGTAGGGTTTAAGCCCAGCAAGCTTTATCATATTAACGGCGAGATCCAGAATTTTCATCGGTTTGCCCATATCAAGCACAAAAATATATTCTTGCTTTTCTGCCATATCGCGCCCAAGCACCGAGGCTTGCAACACCAGCTCCACCGCCTCGCGCACGGTCATGAAATAGCGGGTCATCTCTGGGTCGGTGACGGTGATTGGCCCACCTTTCGCCAATTGTTCCCGAAATAGCGGCACAACCGAACCCGTTGAGCCAAGGACATTGCCAAACCGTACTGTGATAAATTTTGTAGTTTTTTCCGCCGATTCACGCCCCAAAGCTTGGCAGAAACTCTCAGCAAGCCGCTTGCTCGCACCCATAACATTGGTGGGATTCACCGCCTTATCGGTGGAAATCATCACCATTGCTTTGACCTTATGAGCAAGGCAAGCCTCGGCAAGATTGCGCGAGCCAAAAACATTGGTGAGGATGGTTTCCTCAATATTATATTCGGCAATCGGCACATGCTTCACCGCCGCCGCGTGGAACACCAATTCTGGCGAATATTCAGCAAATATTTGATTTATATGTGCGCCATCACGAACATCACAAAGCACGCAAATTATCTGCAAATTGGGATAGGCACTTACCAGCTCGCGTTCTATATTATAAAGATTTAGCTCGCACTGCTCAATAATTATAAGCTTGCTTGGGTGGTATGAGGAGATTTGCCGCGCCAGCTCGCCGCCAATTGTGCCGCCCGCGCCTGTTATTAAAACCCGCTTGCCCTCCACCAGTTCACGCATCGCCTTGCGGTCTAAAACATGCTGCGAGCGACCGAGCAAATCCTCCACCGCAATCGGGCGCACCTCTAGTTTTTCGGCAATTCCCTGTTTTACTTCATTAGAACGCGGAAGCCTTGCTAGCGGCATCCCAAAACTATCGGCGAGTGCTAAAAATTCCTGCATATCTTCGCCTGATAAAGCTTCGTCACTTACGATTATTTTTTGCGGTTTGCGACCTTTGCGCTCTAGTTTGCGGATGATATTTGGTATTGCCTCGCGGTTGCCGTAAATCGGAACGCGGTGGATAGTGCGCCCCTTTTGCGCTGGGTCATCGGCAACCAAGCCCACAACCTCATAGGGAGCGGTATAATCGCGTTGGTTGCTGCGGATAAACTGCTCGCTTGCATCGCCCGCGCCGATTAATAAAACGGGAATTTTTGGCGTTTCATTGATTGATAAATTCCAGACAAGGGTTTTGTCCCTAATTGCGCGATAAATGAAGCGCGGCCCACCCAGCATAACCAGCAGCAACATCCAGTTGATAAATAAAACCGAACGCGGCAAACCTTCCGAGCGATTAAAGATGAAGATAAGTGCGGCAAAAATTATGATGGAAAGGCTAACGGCTTTGACAATGGCGATTAAATCGCGCATGGAAGCATAACGCCACAAGCCGCGATATAAACGCATGAAGATAAACACAATAACACAAATAACAGTGAAAATAATCGTGCCAAATTTTAGGTAAGGAATAACCTGTTCGGGGTATTCATCGCCAAGCCTGATATAAATTGCCAGCAAAAAACTGAGTGCCGCCATAACAGCGTCATGAAAAGCGGCGATTAGACTTCTGAATGAGCGATTAAACAGGATTATTTTCACAAGATAATCTCATAATGATTTGCGTTGGTTTTTAGACAGAAAAAATTCTAATCCAAACGACATAGCATAAGCAATTACAATATTAAACCCCGCCATTTCAGGATAGATGGTCGCCCCAGCGGCAAGATACACCAGCAACATGTTGATACCTGCGATTAAGCGGCAAATCCACTCCATGTCAAATGTCGCGTGATGCGCGGTTTTTACGCCTCTATAGGCGAAAATATAGGCGGGTAAAATCATAGCACCAGCAAAGTAGCCACTAGTTGCCGCGAGGATGAGCAAATAGCCAGCAATAAAACCAGCGGGAACTGCGCCGATTTCACCAGCAAATATTTTTGCAGGGCGCAAATTCCACATTAAAAAACCAAAACCAGCACAGGCAAAAACTAGGCTATCTGTAAAAAACGGCGAAAAATCTTTTTCCGCCAGAATATGAATTATCGCCAGACCAAGCCCAAAAGCAATGATATGGGTAGGCAGCAAACTTTCGGTTTTTTCTAACTTGGAAAAAGAATATATGAGCAACAGCCAGAAACCACCCGCCATAATTTTGTCCATAACAGGCGAAATATTTCCAGAAAATATAGGATCGGGAAACGCCGTCAGCCCAATAGCGACAGAAAAAATCCACACGCAATATTTGATGAATTTAGGAATCTTCACCAGTTTTTTGAGCAAAGCAATTCCCGCCAGAAAAAACATAGGTGAAACTATGGCGTAGCTAACCTCCGCACCAAGCAAACCAATAATCAGCGCGAAGGTGATGGCAATTCCCGCCTCATCCAGCGGCGGAGCTTTGCGTTTGCCCATCAATACATCAATATCAGGGGAAACGGCGCGATTTCGCAAAGAAAAAATCGTGAGCTTTGTGCCAATCAGCGCGATAAAAAAAGCCGCAAAGGCGAGTATTACAATTTCCGTCATCCGCGTCTCCCGAACAAGGTTTCAATGTCTTTGCGTTTTAGCTCAATATAGGTTGGGCGACCGTGGTTGCACTGCCCAGAGCGCGGAGTTTGCTCCATCTGGCGCAACAGCGCGTTCATCTCGTGGATATTGAGCGCACGCCCCGCCCGCACACTGCCGTGACAGGCAATTGTCCCTGAAAGCTCCTCAATTTTCGCCCGAAGTGCCAGAGTTTCGCCATATTCGCGGATATTATCCGCCAGTTCGCGCACCAGCCCCTGCACATCCATCTCGCCGAGCATGGCTGGGGTTTCACGCACAATAACCGTTCCGCTACCGAAACTTTCAATAGCAAATCCCAGCTCCAACAACTCATCCGCGCGGGAAATTATGGCTTCTGCCATTGCTTCATCCAGCGGCACAATTTCAGGAATCAGCAGCTTTTGCCGCACAATGCCCGTCTGCGCCAGTGCTGCGTTCATTTTTTCCATCACCAACCGTTCATGTGCGGCGTGCTGATCAACAATCACCAACCCATCCACCGTTTCCGCCACGATATAGGTTTTATGAAGCTGTGATCGCGCTGCACCCAGAGGATAGTGAGTATAATCAGCAACTTGCTGGCTTGCCGCCTCCGCTGGTCGCGCTAGCGGCGGGGTCATTTCTGGCGCGAATAATGGCTCATAAACCCGCGCCGCAGTTTCATGAAAAGATGGCGCGGAAGCAGCAGAAGCATAGGAAGCTTGATATGATGATGGCGGCGAGTAAGCATAAGACGGCGAATAATTATTTGCCAGTGAACTTGCTTGCGAAGTGGCGGCGAAGCGTTCCAACGCGCCCGCGCCAACTGTGTTTGACGCCCGAAATCCCGCCTGCGCCAGTGCGTTTTTAATCGCGCCGACAATCAGCCCGCGAATATTCTGGCTATCACGAAACCGCACCTCCGCCTTGGCTGGGTGAACATTGACATCCACCTCACTGCTTGGCACATCCACAAACAGCGCGACCACAGGGTGGCGGTCATGCGCCAGCACATCCTGATACGCGCCTTTCACTGCGCCGAGCAGCAACCTATCGCGCACTGGTCTGCCGCCCACGAATAAATATTGCGCCGCGCTCGTTCCGCGATTAAAAGTGGGCAAGGCTGCAAAGCCTGTAAGCTGTGCATTTTCGCGTGTGTGCGACAGGGCGAGGGCGTTATCGGCAAACTCCTTGCCCATAACCTCACGCAGGCGCGACAGGCGGTCAGAAGCCGCCGAAAATTGCAGCATTTTTTTAGCGTCAGATACCAGCGAAAAAGCAACGCTGTGGTTTGCCATTGCGAGGCGTTCCAACATATCCACCACTTGTCCAACCTCGGTGCGGTCAGTTTTCAGGAATTTAAGGCGGGCAGGGGTGGCATAAAATAAATCACGGATTTCCACTGTTGTGCCATGCGCCAGCGTTGCTGGTGTTGGCTCATGCACATCGCCGCCCTCCACCGAAATTTGCCAAGCATTTTCGCTGCCCGCTGTGCGGCTGGTGATGCTCATACGGCTCACCGAACCGATAGACGGCAATGCCTCACCACGAAAACCAAGAAAACGAATATCCAGCAAATCATCCGACGGCAGCTTGGAAGTCGCGTGTCGCTGCACCGCTAGCATCAACTCATCGCGTGTCATGCCCTTGCCATTATCAATGATGCTGATGCGGTTTTTCCCGCCTTGCTCCAGCACCACCTCAATGCGCGTCGCGCCCGCGTCCAGCGCGTTTTCCATCAGTTCTTTCACCACACTGGCTGGACGTTCAATCACCTCACCAGCGGCGATACGATTAATCAAAGTTGTGGGCAGAATGCGGATCATTTATGAGTTCATTTTATTTTATCAATAAAGCAAATATATTTTTTGAAACGGCTTGTAAAACATCAAAATTAGCTTTGCTAATAAAATGAAGCTTTCTTGCTCTCCAATCATGATTCTTTATATGATCCGAAAGCACAACTCCATTTATTTTATCTGTTTTTATTGTGACTTCAAATGGATAGCCTTTTACCTTGCTGGTGATTGGGCAAACTAACGCCATCCCATTTTTATTATAACTGGATGGTGACAAAACTAAAGCAGGTCTTCTGCCTGCTTGCTCCTGACCTGCTTGTGGCGAAAAATCAAGCCAAACTATATCCGCTCGTTCAGGAATATAGAGCTTCACCATATTTCTTTACCAACAGGTGCGCCAAAATCAAAATCTTCTGGGCTAGGGCGGTTTTCATCAGTAATTGCCGCGCACATCGCCTCAATATCGACATCAGCCACCATTTCTTTCATTGTTTCCAATGGTTCTTTTATTGGTCGCAGAAAAATTCCACCCTCTATCGCTGATATGTCAACAGACGCACCTTTCGAAAGCCCATAAAGCTCTGAAAGGCTTTTAGGCAAACGAACCGCAAGGCTATTTCCCCAGCTATTTATATGTGTTTCCATTTTTTGCCTGCAATAATAATTTTGGATATACAAAGTATATACATTTTTATTGCAAATTGCAAGCTACAAAACGGCTTGTGCCGCCGCCAGCCTTGCCACAGGAACGCGGTATGGCGAGCAGGAAACATAGGTGAGGCCAGCTTTTTGGCAGAAGGCGATAGAGGCGGGGTCGCCACCATGTTCGCCGCAAATGCCCATTTTAAGCTCGGGGCGGGTTTGTTTTCCGCGCTGCGCAGCTAGCTCAATCAGCTCGCCAACCCCTGTTTGATCCAGAGAAACAAACGGGTCTTGCTCCACAATGCCCAGCTTGCGATAGGCTTCAATGAATGATGCAGAATCATCGCGCGAGATGCCCAAAGTAGTTTGGGTTAAGTCGTTCGTGCCGAAGCTGAAAAACTCCGCCATTTCCGCGATTTCTGCGGCGCGAAGGGCAGCACGCGGAAGCTCAATCATCGTCCCCACCATATACTCTATCTTCGTGCCAGTTTTCGCCATCACTTCGGCTGCCACCTTATCCACCAAAGCCTTCAAAATCTCTAGCTCTTTTGGCATCATAACCAGCGGAATCATAATTTCAGGAATTACATTCTCCTTGCCTTCTTTTATGATAATCGCCGCTGCTTCAAAAATCGCATTAGCTTGCATTTCATAAATTTCTGGATAGGTGATGCCAAGGCGACACCCGCGATGCCCAAGCATCGGGTTTTGCTCTTTAAGCTCATGGGCGCGGTGGCGCACAGTTTCCACGCTCACGCCCGCCGCCGTCGCCACTTGTTTAATATCTTCCTCGGTATGTGGTAAAAATTCATGTAAGGGCGGGTCAAGCAAGCGGATGGTAACTGGCAAGCCGTGCATGATGCGGAAAAGCTCGGTAAAATCATTGCGCTGCATTGGCAGAAGTTTCGCCAGCGCGGTTTTGCGCCCTTCAACACTCTGCGCCACAATCATTTCGCGCATAGCGATGATGCGCTCGGCGTCAAAAAACATATGTTCAGTGCGGCATAGCCCGATGCCTTCCGCGCCAAATTTGCGTGCAACTTCCGCGTCCATCGGCGTTTCCGCGTTGGTACGCACGCGAAGCTTGCGGGTTTCATCCGCCCAGCCCATCAGCTCATTAAAATCGCCAGAAAGCTGCGGCTGAACGGTCGCAATCGCGCCGAGCATCACCTCGCCCGTGCCGCCATTGATGGTGATTATGTCGCCTTCTTTGATGGAATAGCTGCCGATTTTCATTTCTTTTTTCGCGTGGTCAATCCGCAGCTCACCCGCGCCAGAAACGCAAGGTTTGCCCATACCACGCGCTACCACCGCTGCGTGGCTGGTCATGCCCCCGCGAGCAGTGAGAATCCCTTGCGCGGCGTGCATTCCGTGAATATCTTCTGGTGAAGTTTCAATGCGCACTAAAATCACTTTTTCCTTGTGGTCAAGCGCCATTGCTTCCGCGTCTTCGGCGGTGAACACCACCTTGCCCGACGCCGCCCCCGGTGAGGCTGGCAAGCCCGTGGTTAGCACAGTTTTTTTGGCTTTTGGGTCAAGAGTTGGGTGCAGCAATTGGTCAAGCGATAGCGGGTCAATGCGCTTTAACGCTTCCGCTTTGGTCAGCACGCCTTCACGCACCATATCCACCGCGATTTTCACCGCCGCCGCCGCAGTGCGCTTGCCGTTGCGCGTTTGCAACATCCAAAGCTTGTGGTCTTGAATGGTGAATTCAATATCCTGCATATCGCGGTAATGCGCTTCCAGCTTATCAAAAACCGCGGTTAGTTGCTTATAAACCTCAGGCATAACCGCAGGCATTTCGCAGAGGGCTAGAGGTGTGCGAATTCCCGCCACCACATCCTCACCCTGCGCGTTCACCAAAAATTCGCCATAATATTTGCGCTCGCCAGTGGATGGGTCACGCGTGAAAGCAACGCCAGTCGCGCAAGTGTCGCCCATATTGCCAAACACCATAGACTGCACAGTCACCGCCGTTCCCCAGCTTTCAGGAATGTCATGCAAACGGCGATAAGTGTTCGCCCGCGGGTTCATCCACGAATTAAACACCGCAGAAATCGCGCCCCAAAGCTGCTCTTTCGGGCTATCTGGGAAAGGTTTTTTCAGCTCTTCCAAAACCTTTTCCTTATATTGTTTTACAAGGTCTTTTAGGTCTTCAGCTTCTAATTCAGTGTCAAGCTCAACGCCTTTATCCGCCTTCTTTTGCTCAAGAATTTCTTCAAAATGATAATGATCCAGCTCCAACACCACATCGCTATACATCTGGATAAAACGGCGATAGCTGTCATAAGCAAAACGAACATTTCCTGTTTTTTTGGCGATTGCTTCAGCAGTGGTGTCATTCAGCCCAAGGTTTAGCACAGTGTCCATCATCCCCGGCATAGAAGCCCGTGCGCCCGAACGCACCGAAAGCAGCAGTGGGTTTTCTGAATCGCCAAATTTCGCACCAACGACGCTTTCCACCTTCGCCATTGCCGCATTCACCTGATTTTCAAGGTCGGCAGGCAGCTTTTTGCCATTGGCATAATAGCCCACGCAAACCTCGGTGGTTATGGTAAAACCAGGAGGGACGGGAAGCCCGAGGCTGCACATTTCCGCCAAATTCGCGCCCTTGCCACCCAGCAAATTACGCATCGTGCCATTGCCGTCAGAAGCCCCTCCAGAGAAGCTATAAACCAGTTTTTCTGCTATATTTTCTTTTTTTGCAGTGTTTGCAGTAGCGTTCATTTTTTTTCTCCTAATACTTTGTCATACCAGTATAGGCTGGTATCCAGATTTCTTTCCTTCTGGATGCCAGCTTGCGCTGGCATGACAAGCTATGATTTTTGCTATTTTGTGCGGAATATAGCGTGTTTTCCTCGTAAGAAAAGCCAAAATATCAAAGAAAGTGCAAAAACTGCCAAACTTAACAAAATTCCTTGGGTTATTGTGGAAAAGACGCCAATACCTAAGCCCGAACGCGGCTAAAAGCAAAATTATCGGCATAAGCCTTGCGGCGTTCGGCGGCGGCAAGCGGCTCAAAAACTTCAAAATTCAGTTTTTTCTTAGTCGCATAGGCGATAGCTGCTTCTTTGCTGGGGAATTTAAGGCGTATCTCACGCAGAGTGTCCTGCATTCCGCTCCACCCCATCAGACCATCAATGACAAACGGCGTGGCGGGAATATATTCCAGCAGCCAAGACTTCTCTGCCTTGCCCGATTGCATAGCATTTTTCGCTGGTTGGTATATTTTTGCAGTTTTCATGCGCTGGAAACTACAAGATTTTTACAAGAATGCAAGTTTAGTTTTTGTGCTTTTTGCCAGTTTTTTTGCGCGGTTTTTTATTGGCTCTGCCTAATGATTTATCTGGTGTTTTCTGTGGCTTGCCACGATGTTTTGGCGATTTCTTTTTATGCTCATATTTTTCGCGCAGTGGCGGCAGGCTGGCAAATTCTGGCATTTCTGGCGCGAAAATTAGGCTACCTGTCATGGCGTTGGCTTCCTGCACGCGGATGGTGATAGCATCGCCCAACGCGAAAACCGCGCCGCTTCTCTGCCCTTTGAACAGCTTATGTTTGCGGTCAAACGAGAAAAAATCACGCCCGAGATTTCGCACAGGAACAAAGCCCGTAACGCCTGTGGTATTTATGGTGATGAATAAACCATATTCATTTAAGCCGCTGATTACGCCAGAAAATACATTGCCGATTTCCCGCGACATGAAGGAAACTTTGTACCTATCCGCCGCGTCGCGCTCGGCGAGCATCGCACGGCGTTCAGTTTCGGAGATGTGGAGCGCGATTTCCGCCAGATTTGGTTTGTGGTGCTTTTCATTCTCCAAAATTCCAACAATAGCGCGGTGAACCATCAAATCAGCATAGCGGCGGATGGGCGAGGTAAAGTGACAATATTTTTGTAGTGCTAGCCCAAAATGCCCTGTGTTTTCCGCGCTGTAAAATGCCTGCATCTGCGAGCGCAAAACCGCCGTGTGGATCATTGCCTTGCGCGGATCGTCTCTTGAGGCACGCAAAACGCGGTTAAAATGCTTGGCGGTCACCGCGCCTTTTTGCAAGCGATAATCCGACATGGTGAGCATCGTCCGCAGCTCTTCCAATTTTTCTTCGCTCGGTGGCTCATGCACGCGGTAGACGCCAGCTGCCTTATGTTTGAGCAAGAAATCCGCCGCGCAGACATTGGCGGCAATCATAAAACATTCGATTAGTTGGTGACTGGCAAGGCGGGCTTTGGGAAGTATATTCGCTACATTGCCGCTTGCGTCAAAATGTATTTTATATTCTGGCAAATCCAAATCCAGCGCACCACGCGCGTCGCGTTCAGAGGCGAGGGCGGCGTAGGCACGGCGGAGGTTGGTTATTAGTTGTTGGTTATTGGTTGTTTGCGCTTCCACCTGCTCATAAGTCAGCCTTGCCACTGAGCGCATGATGCCGCGCACAAACTCATATTTCTGGATTGCACCGCCAGCGTCAATCCATATATGCACGGCGAGGCAATAGCGATCTTCGTTTGGGTTCAACGAACAAAGCCCGTTTGATAATCGCTCAGGCAGCATAGGAATTACGCGGTCGGGAAAATAAACCGAATTTCCGCGTTCAAATGCGGTTTTGTCAAGTGCGCTGCCCTCGCTCACATAAAAAGCGACTTCGGCAATGGCAACTACAAGATGGAAGCCGTCGCCATCACTTTCCGCAAATACCGCATCGTCAAAATCCCGCGCATCCTCGCCGTCAATGGTCACCAGCGGAATAGCGCGTAAATCGGTGCGGTCAGCAGTCAGTTTGGGCAGCGGCGCAGCGGCGGCTTCCGCCAATGCCTCTTCGCTAAAAACTTGCGGTAGATTATGAATACTCGCGGCAATCAGGCTCGCTGCTCGCGGCGCATCCACCCGTCCAAGTCGCTCGGTAATTTTAGCATAGCTCATACCCATAGACGGCATATTGGGCAAGGTTTCGCCACTTACCAGCTCGCCATGCTCTGCGCCCGCCGTATCCGCCGCCAGCACCATGAAACTTTCTTTGCTTTTGCGCGAAATTGGCTCAATTATTCCGCCACCGCCACCAGTTGGGATAAACGCACCTATTATCGGCTGCGCCAGCTCGCTTTCCAGCACGCGAATAACCGAGGCTTGATAAAGATGGGCGGAGATTTTTTTAAGTTTAGCAAGGATGCGGTCGCCAATAATTGCCGCCTTGCCGCGCCCTGATTCCAGCACCACAATATGCGGCGGTTTTTTATTCCCCTTCCAAACCAGAGGTTCGGCTAGTAAATCGCCGTCCTTGCTCGCGCTGGTAATAGAAAGCGTGCAGATTTCTGGCAAACCATCAAAGCTCGCCATAAATTTCTTACCAGATTTTTTTTCTGGCTGGCGTGGCGGTTTTTTGGCGGTTGGTTTTTTTGTTTTTGGCATAATGGTCGCTATGATAACGCAAAACCTGCCTCTTTACAAAGCTTTTCAAGCTGCTATAAATCATTTTTAATAAACGAAAAAATTCGACAAAAAGTCACAGGTGTTTTTTGATTAAAATCTAGTGTTTAAGAAAGGTTTTCTATGTCAGTTAAAGATGTATTTGCTATGATAAAAGACAACGATATTCAATTCGTTGATTTCCGTTTTACTGACCCGAAAGGCAAATGGCAACATACCTGCTATGTGGCGGAACAAGTGAATGAAAGCAGCTTTGAAGACGGAATTATGTTTGACGGCTCGTCAATTTCTGGCTGGAAATCCATTAATGAATCGGACATGATTCTTATGCCTGATGCGGCTTCAGCTTTTGTTGACCCGTTCGCCGCGCAGCCAACTCTGGTTATTTTCTGCGATGTGGTTGAGCCTTCGACCATGCAGCCTTACGGTCGTGACCCGCGCTCAGTTGCCCGCCGTGCCGAAGCTTATTTGGCTTATACAGGCATTGGCGACACGGCTTATTTTGGCCCTGAACTAGAATTTTTCGTGTTTGATGATGTGCGCTTCAAAACTGGCGGAAATTTTAGCTTCCACCAATTAGACAGCGAAGAAATGCCACATAACAGCGACCGCGTTTATCAAGCGGGCAATATGGGGCATCGCCCAGCAACCAAAGGCGGCTATTTCCCTGTGCAACCCGTCGATTCCCTCGCTGATTTGCGCGGCGAGATGCTTTCAACCCTTAAAGTTGTTGGCGTTGAGCCAGTGCTTCACCACCATGAAGTTGCGCCCGCGCAGTGCGAATTGGGGACAATGTTCTCTACCCTAGTTACCACCGCTGACAATGTGCAGAAATATAAATATGTGGTGCATAATGTCGCGCATTCTTATGGTAAATCGGTGACCTTTATGCCGAAGCCAATTTCTGGCGATAATGGTTCGGGCATGCACACCCACCAATCAATCTGGAAAGCTGGCAAGCCTCTATTTGCGGGCAATGGCTACGCTGACCTTTCCGAAATGTGCCTTTATTACATTGGCGGAATTATTAAGCACGCGAAGGCTCTTAACGCCTTCACCAATGCTTCCACCAATAGCTATAAACGCCTGATTCCGGGGTTTGAAGCTCCTGTATTGCTGGCTTATTCAGCGCGTAATCGCTCGGCTTCTATCCGCATTCCGTATGTTGCCTCACCAAAAGGCAAGCGCATTGAAGTTCGCTTCCCTGACCCAACTGCTAACCCATATTTGTCATTCGCGGCGATGTTGATGGCGGGCTTGGATGGCATTGAAAATAAAATCCATCCGGGGGATGCAATGGATAAAAACCTTTATGACCTGCCACCAGAGGAGCTAAAAAATGTTCCAACTGTGTGCGGCTCGCTTCGTGAAGCGTTGGAAAGCCTTGATAAAGACCGCGCCTTCCTGAAAAAAGGTGATGTATTTACCGATGACTTTATCGACAGCTATATAGACCTAAAAATGCAGGAAGTTTATAAATGGGAACATACACCAACCGCTGGTGAGCTTGAGATGTATTATAGCGTTTAGTTTATTGTGTCAGTGTCAGTGGTCAGTGTCGTTAATTTTTGTTTTGACACAGCCCACCGACACTGACACCGCTAACTACAAATACTTCACATCCAATATTTCGTAGTTTTTTTCGCCCTTTGGGGTTTTTACCTCTATGCTGTCGCCTTTTTTCTTGCCGATTAGGGCGCGGGCGATGGGCGCGGTGATGGAAATTAAGCGCATATTAATATCCGCTTCATGCTCTCCAACTATTTGATAGCTGTTTTCTTCCTCGCTATCCTCATCAATCAATTTGATGGTTGCGCCGAATTTTATCGTATCACTTTGCAGCGATTTTACATCAATCACATTGGCGCGCGAAATAACCGCCTCTAGCTCTTTAATCCGCCCTTCGATGAAGCTCTGCTTTTCCTTCGCTGCGTGATACTCAGCGTTTTCCTTTAAGTCGCCATGCGCCCGCGCTTCCGAAATTGCGGCAATAACCTCAGGACGATCAACAGATTTGCGTTGTTTTAGCTCGGCTTCCAAGCGAGCATAGCCCGCCGCCGTAATCGGGAATTTTTCCATTTTATTTTGCCTTTAAGGATTTTTATATTCACTTTATTACTAAAAAATCCGCGTAAGGTAAAGCTTTTAATCAAAAATTGGCTGCTGATGGGTTTTTTACACGACATAGAAATCTCCGCGCAGCTTATCAAGGAAAATTTTATGAAAATCTATATTTCTATAATTTAATAATTTTCAGTTGCAATTACACTTGTTATACAATAACAGCTGTTAATTAGTAACACAATAGGAGTTAAATATATGAATGAACATGAAGCATCAACCTACGATGAAGGTTCTGTAAAAAAATTACATGATAAATTGTTTGATGCACTAAAGCTTGCTATTCCAAGCTTGCAGCCCGATGAACTGCTAATAGAACAGCACCAAGTTAAAATCTCAGAATCGCCAGATGAATCCATTGTTAAACACAACTTTGTAAGAAAACATCTTGGCTTGCAACAAGCCTCTGATTTTTATACTAAAATAAAAATTACAGGACATGATGCGCTTGAAATTAAAACTTTTTTAGATATCGCAAATTCATTTGTAAATATTACTGGAATATTAACGGTAGCCCCATATATTAAAGGCAATAACACCATTACTATCCATGCCCCTATAGAAGCTGTTTTACAGAAATTAAGGGCGGATGCTTTTGGAAGTGATAGATTAGGCGATGACATGAATGCTATTGAAAAAGGTGAATATGTGCAAAAAACTATAAAAACAGGGCAAGAAATTTTCGCAGAATCTTTTTCATCTAACAGCAATCCAAAAACAGTCCGTACTTTCCCATAACTAGCATCAAAAAGCCATATTCTGTGTTTTCACAAGCTCACGCAGGCGGCGTTTTTCGCGACGGGGAAGTCTTGATTTATCTATGGTTTCCAGTGCTGCGTCCCATTGTTTCAGGCGGATTTGCAGGTCAATAACCTTCGCTGCTGTTTCGGTGTCGCGCTTGTTCATTTCGGCGGCTTGCTGCGCCAGAGCAAGGGCTTTTGGCAAGTTATTATGGACATCCGCGCTATCACTAAGCGACCGCGCCGCAAGATATTTAGTTTCCTTATAATCCAATAATTTTTCCAGCAATATTTGCGTACCGCCCTCATCACCGCGCGATTTGGCGATTTGCGCGGAAAGCAGTGTGGTAAGCGGTGTGCGCCCAAGCATTGATTGCGCTTTGCGGTTATGCGCTTCCGCCGCCGCAAGGTCAGAAGCGGCGATGGCGGCGATGCTATAGGTGATTTCGGTGATGCCTTGCTGTAAATGCGCGGTTTTGCGCCGATCCCAAAAGCGGGCAGGAGCGAATAAAATGCGGATAATTATTCCAGCGAAAATGGCAAGCATAAAGCCAGCCAGCACGACAAAAACCACGCTGGTGTCAATGCGGTAATCCAGCCAGTACATGGTGACACTGCCCGAATTTTCCGCAAGCCACACCGAAGCAAAGCCAACGCCAGCAACGAATAATAAAAATATTATAAAACGAATCATGGTGTTTTAATTATTGTTTTCTAACTATAGTTTGCAGTTCATCCAATTTATTTTGCGTGTCCAGAAAGCTCTGCGCCGATTTTTTCCACGGAGCAAATATTTCCTGCCCCTGCTCGGAAAGTGCGGAAAGTTCGGCTAGTGCCGCCGCTATTTCGCCCGCCGCGAGCTTGGCTTCTGCGCGGGCAATAACCGCCTCGTCGCTAGTTCCCACCTGCTCACCAACCTTGCGGATGGTGACAAATTTTTGCAAAAACTTTGCGCCATAACTTTGGCTTTCGCCAATAATAACAGGCTTTATGAGCTTGGAAAATTGCTCTCCAATGGCAGATTTTGTTATAGCTGCGCTATCCGCATTTTTTTCCAATTCTTTAATAATATCTTCCGCTGGCGACGAGTTTTTAAGAGAATTTTTAAGCTGGTTCAGCTCATAAGCGTATGGTTTGCCATCTATAATTTTACTCTTCATTTCGCCAAAGGCAATAAGCGTGGACTTCGCCGCTAGCTCGCTTTGCAGTTGCTCAATTTTTTCTTGCAGCTCTTTTACTCGCTCATCATCAATTTTAGTAATTTCGTTCTGTTCAGGTGCAGGAGTTTCAGCTGGAATTTCCGTAGACAATGGCTGCTGGATTGCTTCGGCTTCGCTAGTTGCTTCTGGTTTTTCTAGCTTTTCCACTGGCTTTTCCACCTCTGGTGCGAACAACAAGCGCGGAACAAGCTTACCGAACACAGGCACAAACACCGCCAAAACTGCCATGCAAATAAAAAACACCTTCACGCCGTGCCATGGGCTGCGTTTGGGTTTCTCCAGAGTTTCCTGTTCTTCTGTCATTTTTTGCCTGATTATAAGACACTGACTTTTAGTCTTGTCATACCAGCGAAGGCTGGTATCCATGCCATGCAACTAGCTATTCGCTTATGGTTTGGCATGGATTCCGCCCTGCGGCGGAATGACAGAATCAAAGTCATACATAGCATCTTGACTATTTATAACCATTATCCACGCAAACGACCAAAGATGCAAGCGTTGGCTGCTCGGCAAATTTTATATTTTTCCATTCGCCCTGTGCGGCGGCAACGGCAATATTCGCGCTTAAACAAAAAGCGTCTATTTTGGTGAGTGTATCCAAAATCCCAGCTTTTTTAGTTAGCTCTAAAAAAATCTCGGCGGCGCGTGGTGAGAAAAAGGAAACCGCGTCAATCTGCCCGCGCTTTAGCTGCTCAACCAGCGTGTCAGAAAGTGCTTCGGCGGCAATGGCTTCATAAGCGACAATGCGGGTGACTTCCATGCCGCTACTGCCCAAAACTTCCCGCCAGTCCACCCGTATATCCTCGCCAGAGATATGTAAAAATCTTGCGTCTTCATCGTAACAATCGGTTATATAATCAAGCATTCCGTCCGCTGTTTCGCCAGCGAGGCTCACGCGAAAAAACCCTAAATCCTCCGCCAGTTCTTTAGTCGCCGCGCCAACACATAGCAAAAACACATCGCGCAGCTCGGTGAGCATCGCAAGAGCTTGCACCGCGTGTTTGCTGGTGATGATTACGGCGTCAGGATCGCCTTCAAGAGCGTTTTCCACCTCCATACGAACTGTGTGACGCAGGAAAATCTCGGTCAGCGGCTCGCAAATAACGCGGTGTCCCAGTGCGAGCAGCTCTTCACGCAGCTCGTCCTCGTCGCCTTTCGGGCGGGTTATAACTATAGTTTTTTGTGTCATATTTTCATAAGCTATAAATAACCAAGCAAAACAACAATAAAAATCTTTGGAAAAATTTGGGGAAAAAGTTTGAATATTTTTTCTATGCGGGGTATTAGTTGGCTTATTCACAACACTAAATATGAATTTGTAAAAACATGAAAATAATTATTCTGGGTTCTGGTCTTCTAGGCGTTACCACGGCTTATGAATTGGGCAAGCGCGGTTTTTCCGTCACTGTCATTGAGCGCAACGAAAAATCCGCCGCGGAAACTAGCTATGCCAACGGCGGGCAGCTCAGCTATAGCCACGCTGAACCATGGGCAAGCCCGACCGTACTTCCGAAACTGCCAAAATGGATGATGCGTGATGATTCACCGCTGGTTTTGCGCCCAAGGGCAGATTGGCAGATGATGAAATGGGGGGCGAAATTTCTCCGCAACTGCACCACTTCCCGCGCGGAAATCAATACGGTTAATCTGCTGCGTCTTGGGTTATATAGTAGGCAGCGCATGGGCGTAATTAAGGGTGAAACGGGCTTTGATTTTTCCTATTCCAACAAGGGTATTTTGCATATTTATGGCACGCAGGCGGATTTAGAGGCGGGCAAGCGACAAGCGGAATTTCAGGCAAAATTTGGCGGTGAGGAAAAATTTCTGACTCGTGATGAGGTGTTTGCCATTGAGCCAACCCTCGCCCTGACCCGCCGCAGCATAGTTGGCGGTATTCATGCCAGCCATGATGAAAGCGGTGATGCTAATGTTTTTTGCACCAAACTAGCAGAAATTGCCGCACAAAAATATGGCGTTAAATTTGAATATGGTGTGAGCATCAATGGGCTAAAAAAAGAAGGCCAAGAAAACAATGGTAAAATCGTTGCGGTTAGCACCAGCAAGGGCGACATGACAGCGGATGCCTTCGTTATGGCGATGGGGTCGTATAGCTCCGTTCATCTTCGCAAAATCGGTATTGATGTGCCAATCTATCCGATGAAGGGCTATAGCATCACCATCAATGCCAATGAATTCTGCCCGAGCATAAGCCTTACGGACGGGACTTATAAAATCGTTTATAGCAGGCTGGGAGATAAGCTACGCGTAGCAGGAACAGCGGAATTCGCAGGCTATAATCAGGATGTAAAAGAACACCGCATCACGCCGATTGTGCGGGCGGCAAGCGCGTTAATTCCGAAGGCCGACTGGAGTCAGGAAATTGGCAAATGGGCATGTCTGCGCCCGTCAACGCCTGATGGTCCGCCGATTATCGGCAAAACGCCAATAGCCAATTTATTCCTCAATACTGGACATGGAACACTGGGCTGGACGCAGGCAGCGGGAAGTGCTAGCATCGTTGCTGATATTATAGAAAATAAACCACCAGCGATTTTGCTGCATGGTTTAACCTTGGAAAGATATACATAATTTCAACTGAAGAAGTGCAAAGGTATATTTATGACAATCGGCAAAGAGCAGTTATATGATTGGTGGGGCGGCAATGTTTGGCTGTTCAAACAAATAAATTCCATCAGCGGCGGCTATTATGACCTCGCAATGCAGAATATAACCTTGCTTGGCGATAAAAAATTACTGCCCTATTTTTTGGCAGCGATAGTGGCTTACGCTCTTATCACCATGATTGGACGACTAGTTACCAAGCAAGCGGGCAATAAACATTATGCCGAAATGTGGTTTGGTATTTTTGCCGTACTCGCCGTTGGTTTTGTGGTCAGCTACTCTACAATCAGCTATCTCAAGGATCATTTTTCCTATCCGCGCCCGTATGCCACACTGGCAAGCGGCGAGGTGCGCCATCTGGAGGCGCAAGCAGCAGAAAAGGCAAACCAAAGCTTCCCCAGCGGACATGTCGCCATTATAACAACTATAATCCTTGCACTCTGGCCAGCATTTAGCGGTAATTTCAAATGGTTCGGGGCTGCGCTTATTCTCGGTGTTGCTTGGTCGCGTATCGCCCTTGGCGTGCATTTCCCTGTGGATGTTTTATATAGCTTTATCATAGTGTTGTTTGAAATACTATTGGTTCGCTCCATAGTTTATTGGCTACTAAACCGCTTGTTTGGGCTTAGATGTTAGGCAGAACCTAAGCTATGGCATATTAATTGCTTGAATTTTATTGCTTTTCACAAAACAATAAATGGAGAATTTTATGTCTTTGTCTGTTAGTTCGAGTGCTGGTTTCATTTCTGCATCAGCGTTTCACGGCGCAACGAAAGACAAAGATATATCACCATCTTTTGCTACCTTGCTCGTAGCAGAGCCAGACACAACCAAAAAATCTCCAATAGATAATACTTCTTCGGCAAAAATTGCCGCTCCGCAGGAAAATACAAAATCACCATCTTTTCCACCTCCTGATGCATCAGAAAATTTGAAAAAAGCTTGGAACGACACGACAAAAGATATGGACTTTGGAGATGTTCTCACCTTAATGATACAATTCCATCCGCCGTCAAACCTTGATAAAATGGATGCTTCTGCACCTGATATTGTATATACAACTCCTAGTGATTCAGAATATATACAAAAAATCAAAGTGGCGATTGATTCTGCAAAAGATAATATGAAATACGCACAGTCTTGGCAAATTGGGAATTGGCAAACGCAAATATCCGCCCTTGAAAGATTTTTGGGTAATTTAGAAAAAGAAATGACGGGAAATAGTGCTTAATGCTTATCGTGCCACAAACTTATTTTCTGGATATTCCCATTTTGAATGCAGATGGGACACATAAAATTGCGGTTCATGAATGGGGAAATGCGAATGCAGAGGAGACGGTTTTTTGTGTGCATGGCTTAACCCGTAATGGGCGGGATTTTGATGTGCTGGCAAGTTCGCTATGCGATAGCTACCGTGTTATTGCAGTGGACATGGTAGGGCGCGGAAAAAGCCAGTGGCACACCGACCACGCGCATTACAACTATGTTGATTATGTTGCGGATATTGCCCATATTTTTACCCAACTAAAACTAATAAAAACTCACTGGATCGGCACTTCCATGGGCGGAATTATCGGCATGATGGTCGCCAATTCTTTTCCACAATTCCTTAAAACTCTAACCATCAACGATATTGGTTGCTTAGTCCCTGCGGCGGGGCTTAAACGCATTGCTGAATATGTGAGTACCAATAATTTCAAAACTCGCGCCGAGGCGGAAGCTGCCCTTTGTTCGCGCTGTGCGGCTTATGGAATTCAGGCAGAAGAACACTGGCAAAATTTATTTGTTCACAGCATTGAAGAGACTGGCGATTGCTGTTTCCGCCTTGCTTATGACCCAGCAATTGCACAGGGTTTTGTAAAAAACGATGATGTTAAAGACATTGATTTATGGTCGCTCTGGGAAATGGTAAAAAAAATTCCAACGCTGCTTATTCGCGGTGATAAATCGGATATTCTGCCAGCGGGCGTAGCAAAAAAAATGCAGGAAACTCACCCGAATTTACAACTGCTTACTGTGCCAGATGTTGGTCATGCACCCGCACTTATGGACGACGCTCAAATTACTACGATTGCTGGCTTTCTAAAAGCTTCCGCACAAACGGTATAGAAATATTTTTGCGCTCGGCGAGTGCGTGTGTATCTATTTTTTCCACCAGATTTTTTATGCTGGCGAAGCTGCGCTCAATGCGCGGCGTTAAATAATCCACCACCTCATCATCAACCAATAATTGCTTATCAGAAAATTGCTTCCGCATCACAAGCGCGAGCAATCTGTCATCAGGCGGATTGATACTAGCAAGAGCGCAAGAGCGCAGGCGCGAGGTGAGGTCAGGCAGCTTGAAAGGCAAAGCAGAAGGCTCGTAAGATGAAGTAAGCAGCAGTTTGACACCAATGTCTTTGCAGTGGTTAAACAGGTGGAAAAGCGCGGCTTCATCGCTGCAAGTTTCAACATCTTCCATCACACAGTTTTTATTTATGGCTTCTGGTTTTATGTCGCTTTTGGAAATTATTTCGGCGGCGTTTTCCCGCGCCCAAATATTCGCCAAATGGCTTTTCCCCGAACCTTTTTCACCGTATAAATATAGCGCGTGACTCTGCCAATTTTCTGGTTTCATAACCGTTTGATAAGCAACGCGGTTGCAATCAGAGATAAAAAAATTATCTGCTGAAAAAATCGTGGGAAGGGCGAAGGAGAACGATAATTGCGGCATTTTTACTTGCCGTGATAATAGCTGCTATGCAGATATTTTGACAGGAAAAAGCGAATAAGAACGCCAATCACCGCGCTGACAGGCACTGCAATAAGCACACCAACAAAGCCGAAAAGTGCTGCGCCCGATAGCAAACCAAAAATAATCCACACAGGGTGCAAACCAACTTTTTCGCCGACCAGTTTTGGCGTAATGACGCTTCCTTCTAACAATTGCCCAATGGCAAAAACAATAATCGTTGGAATCATCAAGGAAACCTCGCCAAATTGGAAATAAGCAACGCACAAGCCAACCAGCGTTCCAAACGCTTGACCAACATAAGGAATAATAACCAGAAAGCCAGTCGCCAGCCCAATAAGCACGCTGAATTTCAAGCCAACAATGGTAAGCCCAATAGCATAAACCGCGCCAAGCAACAGGCAAACATTAAGCTGCCCGCGGATAAAACCCGCAAGTGTTGCATCAATTATTTGCAGTTGAGCGCGGATGGTATGTTCATGTTTGCGCGGCAAAAGGGCAATAAAACGGGTGGTAATTAAGTCCCAGTCACGCAGCAAATAAAACGCCACAACAGGCGTAATCAGGATTAGCGACAGCATGTTGAAAATCGCAAGTCCCGAATGAAAAACCCCACCCGCCATATCGCCGATAATTCCCATCATCACCCCAGAAAAATTGCTTGCGGCTTCTTTGATGCTCGCTACATGGCTGGCGGGTAGCTTACGAAGCCAGCCTGTTATTTCGGATTCGTAACTTTTTTCAATAGCGATAACATAGCTTGGCAAATCAGAAATAAGCCCCGATAGCTGGCTTACGATAGTCGGAAAAATCAGCAACGCCAAAATGCCAATAATAGTAAAAAATATCAGCGTTATAAGCGCGGTTGCCAGAGTGCGCGAAAATTTCCATGTTTCCAGTTTATCCGCCGCAGGGTCAAGGAAATAGGCAATCATCGCACCCAAAACAAACGGCAGCAAAACCCCTTTTATCAAATATATAAACAGAAAAAACAGCAGCCCAACCGACAGCCAAAACAAAGCTGATTTATAAGATGCCAGTTGTAAATTTTTTTTCAAATCGGTTGCTGAATTAGTCACGAGATACCACCCAAAAATCTTTGTTTTGCACCAGCCGTATTTTTTGTGAAACCACCGCCCGCGCCAGAGCATCCGCCGCGCCACGATAATGCACAATCATATCAACCTGTTTAGCAGAAATAGCAAGAACTTCAACCCTATCCACCATAGGAAGCGCGGATAGTTTTTTGCGCAGCTGCGTCCATGAATCAAGGGTAGAAATACTGCCCAGCATCATGACTTTAGCGCGTTCTCCGCGGGTTACTGTTTGGTTGGTGGAAAGCTCCTCGCTTTTTTTATGCTGCAATCCTGCAACAATATCGCGTGCCGCCCGCGCCATTAATAAATCACGAGTTTCCTGCGGGTCAGCGCGGTAACTAAGAGCATTAACCTCTCTTTTTCCGCGTGAAATTCGCCGCTTTACCACCGATAAAACAAGGTCAGGTTTCGTCACCAGCTTGGCTTGCAAAATCACAATATCGCTAACGCCGTAACGAATGGTCATCGGCACTAGCGAGGCATAAGTCGCCGCGGCAAAATTTTTTATATCAATAGTCTTGGAATCATTAGCATCACCATACGGCACGATAACATCGCCAGAAGTGATTTCCAGCCCAACGCCGCGCCAGACATTGCGCCACGGGTTGCTTTCTTCCCAAAGCAATGAATTATTGCCTTCTTGATATACAGGAATAATCAGGAAGGAGTTAACCACACTGCTGCTGGTATCCGCTGCTTGCTCGCCAGCCTTGGCTATTAATTCTGAAAGCTCATCACCATCAAAACTAACCGTAAGCTGCGCGTGATAGCGGTTGCCAGTTACTTTTTCGTCAAGAACCTCGGTGGATTTTACCATTTTGCTGATTTTTCGTGCGTCCAGCGTCGCCATAATATCCTGCGTCTGTCCAGCGGGTGCGAGCTTATTGAGCAGGTCGGTAAGTGCTTCCACCTCCGCCTTTGCCATACCAAGCTCACGGGCATCTGCGGCATCCTTTCCCGTCACATCAACCTCAACCTGACTATTGACTATCGCCTCACCAGCAAACGACTGGAAATTAGCCAGAACAAGAATGAGAAACAGGAAGAACTTTTTCATAGCTTACGAATATATAGATTTTACAGCTATTCGCAAGTGTTGGGTTTTTTACTTTTTTATGATAAATTACAATCACATTTCCCACAGGTTTTTGGGCAGATTTTTTTTCGTTCGTTTTTATCCACACATAACCCAGCCAGTGCGTCAATAAATAACGGTTCAACACCAAGGGCGGGAACGCGGATATATTCAGGAACACCGTGTTTTTCAGCGAATTCACGATATTCAATATCCAGCTCTACCAAAGTTTCTGAATGCTCGCTGACAAAGGCTATCGGCACAACCAACAGCGGAAGTTTTGCGTCACCAGCCACCACAATTTCATCCTCGGTGGAAGGCGTTAGCCATTTCATCATTCCCACCTTGCTTTGATAGCAAATTTTATAATCCAACTCTTCAATCATCAAAATTTTTGTCACCGCCTCAACAGTTTTTTCCACCTGAAACTGATAGGGATCTCCAGCTTTCACGATTTTTTCAGGAAGCCCATGCGCGGAAAATAGAATGCGCGGTTTTCCTTGCTCGGAAGCTTTCCAATAAGCATCGCGAATGAGTTTGGCATGTGCCGCCACAAAATTCCAGTCCGTTGGGTAACAACAGATTTTTTTAGTTGGAATTTCTAAACCAATTTTCTTTGCCGACTCTTCCCAGTCACTAAATGATGAACCTGTAGTAGTTGTTGAAAATTGCGGATATAGCGGCAGCAAAATAATTTCATCTGGCGCATAGTTTTTTACATTACGAACCACAGTATCGCTCATCGGATGCCAATAGCGCATAGACACAAAAACTTTATATTCACTGCCATTTTTCGCGCTTTCAGAAAGCTTTTTTTCCAAAGCGGCAGCTTGCAGATTGGTGAGTTCCAAAATTGGCGATTTACCACCCATCAGGCTATATATTTTCCGAGCCTTTTTTGCCCTACTGCTGGAAATAAATTTTGCCAGCAACCAACGAAGCTTATTAGGCAAACCAATAATCGCTGAATCGTAAAACAGGTTGAATAAAAACGGCTTCACCGCTTTTAGATCATCAGGCCCACCAAGATTAAATAATATAACTGCGGTTTTTTTCATTTTTTATTCGTTATCTGATAAGTTTTATGTTAACACCAATATCCAACTTTGACCAGATTTTATCGGCAGTAACAACAGGAATTTTTTTGTAAATTGCAAGTGCCAAACATGCCCTATCACCAAATGATAAACCTTTGGATTTGGTTTTTTGAGCCAGTTCAGCGGCTATGAGAGCTTGCTGCTCGTCAAAATCTATTATTTCTATTCCGAAATAATTTATGAATTTTTCTAACTCATCAAGAGTAAAACCCTTGTCAATCATAACATACAAAAATTCGCTATAAATAACTGTAGATATTACTGCGTCATATAGGTAATTTTTAGCACCATCTCCACCTTTTTCTTTATAGACATAGGCAACCATAACCGATGTATCTAAAACAACATTACTCATAAATCTCCGCTATCTTTTTTGCGCCACTTAATAAACTCATCAGTCATATTTTGACCTTTACCTTTAAGCTTAACTGCCTTTTCGCGGATTTTTTCTATAAAATCTTCTGAATTAAAAATCCTCAATTCTCCATTTTCACAAGAAAATAATACTCTATCTCCAGCATCTAATTTCATTTCATTACGGATTGCAGCAGGTATAATTATCCTTCCACTACCATCAATTTTTCCTGTTTGTATCATAACCAACCTCCATAATCTCCATAATATGTCACTAAATCATAAATATGACATATTTTTACATTTATGGCAAGTTACTTATAATATGCCATAATCTCATCACATATGGCATAAACATTTTCAATTGGCGTATGTGGCAATATGCCATGAGCAAGGTTAAATATAAATGGTTTGCCCACAAAAGACCCAAGTATTTTTTGCGTTTGTTTTACAGCTTCTTGCCTATCTTCTGCGAGAAGAATATTATCCAAATTTCCCTGTAAAATAGCGTGTTTTAAGACATTACTGCTGGCAAAATCAAGGCTAACCGATCCATCAAAACTAACCGCATCCACACCAGTTAGTTTTGCGTACTGCTCCATTTTGCTGCCCGCCAATCTCGGAAAACCAATAACAGGAATCTGCGGATATTTTTCTTTTATTGCCGCCGTTATTTTTTGGCTGGGAATTATAGAATAATCGTAAAATTCCTGTTCGCTTAAAACTCCTGCCCATGAGTCAAATAATTGTATTGCATTTGCACCAGATTCAATTTGCGCCAATGAATGTTTTATGACTGCATCAGTCAGTATTTCAATCAAGCCAGAAAAAAACTCTTTTCTTCGCGCAGCAACTATCCGTACAGACGCGAAGTCACGACTTCCCTTACCCTCCACCATATAACAAGCAAGCGTCCACGGAAGCCCGCAAAACCCGATTAAGACCTTATCATCCGCCAGCGACTTTCTAGTCAGCTTTATCGCTTCATAAACTGGCGCAAGTTTCTCCCAGAAATTATTTGATAAATTATTTTTTGAAAGATTTGCAAGTTCAGTTACTGGCTGTAAAATCGGCCCATGACCTTCCGAAAATTTCACATCAACACCAAGCGCATCAGGAATAACCAATATATCAGAAAATATAATCGCCGCACTCATGCCAAATCTATCTATCGGCTGTAAAGTCACCTCACAAGCCGCTTCTGGTGTATAGCAAAATTCTAGAAAATTAGAGAAATTCTTACGAACAGCACGATATTCAGGAAGATACCTCCCTGCTTGCCTCATAAACCAAAAGGGAACTTTCTCTGACTTTTTATTCTCAAATAAGGAAAGAAAAATATTACTACTATAATTCATAAAATATATATACTTAAAGGTGGTAGTAATAGTTATGCGCGGTTTATCGGGGATTATTTTTTCTTCACAACATTATCCACCAAAAATATTTTTACAAGCAATTGTGGGTATTTTTTGTAATATTTTTTATATCAATTTGTTATATATGTATAATTTTACTATTTGAAAGATGAGTATAAAAAATTTTATCCAGATTTTTAAGACAGCATAAAAAAACTTTTCCACCTGTGTATAAATACGAACATTTAACCGCCATAAATCTGGATAAAATGCCCTCACCGTTTTACTAACAATTTCAACATTTTTATTACCGAACTTATCCACAGAATTATTCAGCTATAGCATTGGTACAGCAGTTGTAATTTTTTATAGTTAACTAACAAAATGCCTTCAGCATTTTGACGCTGCCTACGGCGCGGAAAATCGCGCTTTCGGCTTGCGATTTTCATAGCTGATTAAGCAATTATATGCTTAATCAGCTATACATGTATCAAAATGGCTTATAATTGTGCGATGCAGCAAAAACCCCGCAGATTTCCTTGATATTTTTTGTATATTGCACTAGACATTTGTAAATCTCTTACCTACATAGGTTGCAGTATAATCTAGATGACTGGAATCTGGATGACGAGATGAGTTGCTTATTTTAATTCTTGTCATCTAGTAATCTCGTCATCTTATAATCCATCACTATCAGGAGAAAATATCATGGCAGAAAATGACATAGTAATCGTTGGCGCAGTTCGCACGCCAGTCGGCACTTTCAACGGCGCACTCAGCAGCGTTCCCGCGCATAAACTTGGCGAGATCGCAATTAAAGAATTGCTGAACCGCACGGGCGTTGCGGGCGCGGAAATTTCCGAAGTTATTTTGGGGCAGATTTTAACCGCCCACGCAAAACCAAACCCTGCCCGTCAAGCTTCCCTTGGTGCTGGGCTTCCTAAAGAAGTTCCAGCTTGGGGCATGAACCAGCTTTGCGGCTCTGGTCTTCGCGCTGTGTGCCTTGGAGCGCAGGCGATTAAAGCTGGTGACAGCACTATCGTTATTGCTGGTGGTCAGGAAAGCATGAGCCAAGCTCCACATGCTGTACCTCAAAGGAGCGGCACAAAAATGGGCAGTGTTACCATGGTTGATACCATGCTTTATGACGCGCTGATTGACGCATTTAGCAATGTTCATATGGGTGTTACGGCGGAAAATGTGGCGAAACAATATGGCATCACCCGCGCCGAGCAAGATGCTTTCGCCCTCGCTTCACAACAAAAAACCGCGGCGGCAATGCAAGCTGGCAAGTTCAAGGACGAAATCGTGCCAGTTGTTATCGCTGGTCGCAAAGGTGATGTGACTGTTGACACCGACGAACATCCAAAGGCGGACACCACCGCCGAATCACTGGCGAAAATCAAGCCAGCCTTCGACAAAGAAGGCACGGTGACGGCTGGTAATGCTTCTGGCATTAATGACGGCGCAGCGGTGGTTATGTTGATGACTCGCGCCGAAGCAAACAAGCGTGGATTAAAAATCATGGCGAGCATCAAATCTTGGGCGCAGTCGGGCGTTGCTCCAGAAATCATGGGGACGGGGCCGATTCCTGCTAGCAAAAAAGCTTTGGAAAAAGCTGGCTGGACAATAAATGACCTTGACCTCATTGAAGCCAATGAAGCTTTCGCCGCGCAGGCAATTGCGGTGAACCGCGATATGGGCTGGGACTTGACGAAGGTCAATGTTAATGGTGGCGCAATTGCGCTAGGTCACCCTGTGGGGGCATCGGGTGCACGCGTGCTAACAGGTTTGCTTTATGAAATGGCGCGTCGTGATGCGAAAAAAGCTCTTGCTACTCTGTGTATCGGCGGCGGCATGGGC
>SXRF01000061.1 GCA_005792635.1 Rickettsiales bacterium | reverse complement strand
GTTCGAGTCCTAGTCCCCCAGCCATCATTTTCTTCCATTTTGCAATTTGCCGTCGACTATAGTGAATACATGGTCGGCGATGGCGGCGAAATTGGGGTCGTGGGTTACGGCAATCACCGCGTGGTCACCCTGATGGGCGAGGTCGCGCAGGATGTGCTGCACATTGGCGGCGGAGCTGGTGTCGAGATTTCCCGTTGGTTCATCGGCTAAAATTAGCAATGGATTATTGGCAAGGCAGCGGGCAATGGCAACGCGCTGTAGCTGCCCGCCTGATAGCTGTTTGGGGAGTTTATGCTTTTGTTCCGCCATGCCGAGGCTGGCAAGTAATTCCTCGGCGCGGGTTGTTATTTCCGCGGCGGGCAGGCGACCAAGCCGTTGCATCGGTAGCATGACATTTTCTAGTGCGGTGAATTCGGGTAGTAAAAAATGGAACTGAAAGACAAACCCTAGCTCTGCTAGCCTAAAATCAGCCAACTCGTTTTCACCATAAGACGAGGTGTCCGTGCCATTTAGCCAGATTTTCCCGCTGGTTGGCGTATCCAGCAAGCCTAGCAAATATAATAGTGAAGATTTGCCAGAACCAGAAGGCCCCGTGATAACTACGAATTCGCCCTTGCGAACTTCGAGGCTGACATTATTCACCAGCGTGACAGGAACTTCGCCAGCAAGTGTTTTGCTGATATTTTCGGTTTTTATTAATATCTCGTTCACTGCGAACCTCCGCGTAAAATATCAACAGGCTGCACAAGGGAGGCTTTGCGGGCGGGAAGTAGCGCGGCGATTATCGCGGCGGAGAGCGCGAAGGCGGTGGCGATGGCAAATTGCTTCCAGCCCCAGTCTATGGGCATTTGCACCATTTCTGTTCCACCCGGTGGTTTGAACTGTATCTGCATCAAGCCGTACATAATTGCGCAGCCGCTAGGTATGCCGATTAGGCAGCCGACAAGCCCAAGAATGACACCTTGAACTAGAAAAATTCGTTGCACATCGCGGGCATGAAAACCCATTGATTTTAGTATGGAAATATCGCGCAGTTTTTCCATCACCACGGTGGAGATTACATTGTAAATCCCAAATGCTGCCACTACCAGAACCGCGCTGACCACTGTGTACATGATGATATTGCGGATGGTGAGGGTGTTGAGCAAATCTTCCGAGGATTCTTGCCATGATATAGCTTTATAGCCGAATTTTTTCTCAATCTCTGCCGCCATAATCCGAGCATCGTTTGGGTCGGGCAGTTTGATAATAATGCTATTGGCGCGGTCAGGGCGATTGAGGAGGGCTTGCACACGCTTGATGCTGGCGAATACTTGGCTGGCATCATAATTAGCCCGTCCTGTGCGGAAAATACCAAGGATTTTGAAGGCGCGAACTTGCCCTGTGGTAGACGAAATGGTTACCGTGTCGTTCTGCGCTAGCGAGAGTTTCCTTGCTAATTCCGCGCCGACAACGATGCCGTCTTGATTGGCAATTAGGTCGTCCATACTGCCCGCCACCATGTAATTTTGGATGGTGGTTACGGAGCGCACTTCGCTAGGTATCATACCGTTTAGGGTTATGCCGTAATCCTTGCCTGCAAAATTTATCAATGCTTGCCCAGCCAGAACGGGCGAGGATTTCACGCCGTCCATATTGTGCAAACTTTCAAGAATTTGCTTATAGCCGCGGATTCCACGTGTTTCAGTTAGTGGCTTTACACTTCGCAGCTGCACCGCGCCTTTTTTATATAATTCGTAGATTGGTTGTGGGCTGGGATTGCGGAATTCATCAACAATGGTGATATGCGGTGAATTATCAACAAGGCGGCGGATAAAATCATTCTCCGAGCCGCGCATCATCGAGGAAATGGCAAGAAAAAAGGCTACGCCAAGAATAATTCCAAGCAGGGAAACGAAGCTTTGCCGCTTACGCGCTAGCAGATGCTTAAGCGCGATGGCAATAAACAAATTCATGGCTTTGTCCATTGTTTGAGCGAGTAATTGACGCTTTGCCCGTCCTTTAGGTCTTTGGTTGGTTTGGTGACCACCATATCGTCGGGCGTTACACCGCTGATAACCTCCACTTGCTCTTTGCCATTCGCACCAATTTCAACCTCGATTTGCGCCAGTTTTCCGTCGCGCACAATCCAGATTTTATTTTGCGTAGCAGCGGTGGTGGGCAGGAGTAGCGCATCTTCTTTTTCACTGATGATGATATTAGTTTCCGCCGTCATGCCGATTAACAGTGGATTTTCATCACTAAATTCAACGCGTACGCGGTAGCTCCGTGACACTGGGTCACCCTTTGGCGTGATGGTTAGAACTTTGCCATTAAAAACTTTATTGGGAAAAGCGTCAGCGCGAATTAAAACTTTTTGGTTGGGCTGCACAAGTGCTACATCTTCCTCGTCCACCTCCGCCGAAATACGCAGTGGCGCACAGCAAGAAAGCCAGAATAGCGGCTGGTTAGCGGTAAATAACTGCCCGATTTCACCGTCGCGTTTGATAATCCGCCCATCGGCTGGGGCGGTGAGCGTCAAATAATCGGCTTCTGCCCGCGCTTTTGCCACGGCGGCTTTGGCTGCGTCTAAATCCGCCCGCGCACGGTCATATTCCGCTTTTGCAAGCACGCCGCGTTTTACCAGCTCCGCATTCCGCGCATAGGTTTTTTCCGCGAAATCCGCTTGAGCTTTAAGCTGTTGCAAGCTGCTTTGCGCGTCTTTATCTTCAAAGCGAGAGAGAATTTGCCCTTTTTTAACTTCGCTGCCTTCGTCAAAATTAAGCTCTAGCAGCCTTGCTGAAACTCGAGGCGCAAGCGGTAGCATGACGGTTGCTTCCACCGTGCCTGTGGCATATACCGCCTGCACCGCTGCGCCGCGCACGGGCTTGGTTACCTCTAGCCCTGCGCTAGAAAACGGCAGCCAGCCAAGCCACACCAACAACGCAAGTACAATTATTCCGAGTATAAAATATTTTTTCATGTAGAGATTTATTGGTCTATGGGGGTTGAAAACATCAGTGTTTCTACATGATAATTGAGTCTTTGGCAAAAGATATTGCCGAGCCGAAGCACGGAGTGCGAAGGCTGGTGGGTCCGGCAAGAGTTGAACTTGCGACCTCACGCTTATCAGGCG
>SXRF01000060.1 GCA_005792635.1 Rickettsiales bacterium | reverse complement strand
CCGAGCCGCCAATTTGCAGTGAGCAGCCATAGCGTGATTGCAGTTCCACAAAGTCATAAGCCTGCAAAATCATATAGTTAAACTCAAGGAAACTGAGATTTTGCTCGCGCTCCAGCCGCATTTTAACGCTATCTTGGGTCAGCATCCGATTAACCGAGAAAAACCGCCCATAATCACGCAGGAAATTGATATAGTTGAGTTTTTCCAGCCACTGCGCGTTATTGACAAGAATTGCGTCCGTTTCGTCTGTGCCGAATTTGATAAATTGCTCAAACAGGCTTTGAATAGACTGTAAATTATTCTCAATATCCGCATCAGACAGTATTTTGCGGGCTTCGTCCTTGCCCGATGGGTCGCCCACCTTGGTCGTGCCACCACCCAGCAAAACCACGGGCTTATGCCCAGTTTTCTGTAGCCAGCGCAAAATCATAATCTGCACAAGGCTACCGATATGCAGGCTAGGGGCGGTCGCGTCAAAGCCGATATAGGCAATCACCCGCCCAGCCGCCAGTTTTTTATCCAGATTTTCCGCGTCAGTGCATTGATGGATGAAGCCGCGCTCCGCCATGATTTGCATGAACTGTGAATTATATTTTTGTGTCATGAATCCATGATAGATTGTAGCCGATTAAAAAAAAAGCAGTATTTTTACTAATTTCACTGAATTGTAACTGGATGGTCACAGAAAACGCGAGGCTATGCACTCTATATCTCTAACATTAGGCAGCCCAAAGCGCAACCAGTATGGGTTATACACAAATTTCCGCGTGAGTATTCCGCTCTTTGCCAGATGGTTATAGCAATAATCTGCGTCCGCGCTTTCCACCAAGGTAAATAGTGGCGTATGCCCAATGATGGTGAATTTCTGCGCGAGAATTTCGCGCCACGCGGCGGATTCGGTGGCAAGGCGCGAGCGCGTCGCTGCTGCCCAGTTTCTATCGGCGAAGATAGCGGGAAGTTGCAAGCAAGAATTAGTGGAAATCGCCCACGCGCCAGCAACTACGCGAAGGTAGCTGTTTATTTCCCGCGGTGCAATCGCCGCACTCACTCGCAGTCCCGCCAACCCGAAAAACTTGCCCATTGAGCGCATGATGATAACATTATGGCGGGAAGACACAGCACCAACCACGCTGATTTCTGGCGTTAAATCCGCAAATGCCTCATCCACAATCAGCCAGCCATTTCTTGCCGCGAGGTTATCAGCGATTTGCAATAATTCCGCCTTTGGAATAATGCGTCCATCGGGATTGTTGGGATTGCAAATAATAACTATATCCGCCGCCTCTATATCATCAGTCAGCACATGTCCAGCCGCTGTCCAGATTGTTGCATATTCGCTGTAAGTTGGCGCGAAAATATGGGTTTTGCCCACACCAAATTTTTGATAACGCAGTGCGGCAAGCGCGAACATTAAGGGCTGCATACCCGCCGCAAGCGTTATATTCTGAGCATTTGTTCCGTAATATTCCGCCGCTGCCTCGTGCGCTGCTGCCATCTCGGCGACATCTGCCAAGCGGTTATTCGCGCCTGCAATTTCTCGCAATTGATAGGGGTAGGGGTTTATGCCTGTTGATAAGTCAATATATGGGCGCGGCGCATCGGGGAATTCCGCCGCAATTACCGACAAATTTCCACCATGTTGCACACCAGCATTATTTATATTATCACTCATCTATGAACCATTTTTCAATATTACTTGCCGCCCTCGCCACTGAAGCAGTCTTTGGCTATCCGCAGTTTATTTATCGTTTTATCAAACACCCTGTGGTGTGGATGGGCGCAGTAATAGTCGCTTTGGATAAAAACTGCAACCAGCCGAATTGGAAAGATGTTTCTCGCAAGGCGGCGGGCGCGGTTTCCATGCTGGTTTTAATCTCAATAGTTATCGTTGTTTGCCTTGTTATTCAACATTTTGGCAATTGGCTGGTGGAGATGCTGTGCGTTGCCACCCTGCTCGCCACGCGCAGTTTATATGACCATGTCCGCGCTGTTTATCTGCCGCTTATGCAAAATAATTTGCCAGAAAAATTACCAGAAGCGCGGGAAAACCTAGCCAAAATCGTTGGGCGCGACACTGAAAATCTGGACGCGGACGAAATCGCCAAAGCCGCTATTGAAAGCCTCGCCGAAAGCTTTAGTGACGGTGTGGTTGCGCCGCTATTCTGGGCGGCTTGTTTGGGGCTACCCGCCATCGCCGCTTATAAAGCCATTAACACCGCCGACAGCATGATCGGGCATAAAACCGAAAAATACCGCGATTTTGGCTGGGCGGCGGCAAGGTTGGATGATTGCGCGAACTTTATCCCCGCCCGATTGAGTGCGCTTATCATTGCGCTGGCGGCATTATCCTTAAATTCCCTAAAATCTGCATGGCGCGATGGGCGCAAACACGCTTCGCCCAATTCTGGCTACCCCGAAGCGGCGATGGCGGGTGCGCTTGGCGTGGCACTCGGTGGCAAGCGGAGTTATGATGGAATAATTCACTCGTCACCCATCATCGGCGCGGAATATCAAAAAGAAATAACTGCCGCCGACCTGAAACGCGCTATGCGAGTATATATTTCTGCTTGTGCGATTATTTTTCTGGTTCTGCTCTATTTGCTATAATAACTGATAATGTTCGCGGTAAGTTCTGGTTGCTTCTTTCCCAGCGAGGTTGTGCAGAATTTCCGTACATAGATTATAGGTGTCAAGCGGGCGTTCGCTTTTGGCAAAATGATTTTCACGATTTAGAAAAATCTCGTTTAGATGCAATGGTTGCCAAGTTTTCCCGTCGCTGATGTCCACCTTGAAATAACCCGTAAAACCAGTGCTTTCATATTCGCCCTGTTTGGTGGTGTGCAGCGCGTCATTATTCGGATAAACCAACACATCGCCCTTATTTGCACCGAGAGCCGCCTCATCATCAACATATTGCAAAAACACCACGCCAGTTAAGATTATTGTTGGCTTTGGCTTGTCTTTGCTCTGATAGGTTATTTTGTTCTTTTTCGCCATTTGGTTATCCTTCCATAAATTTCGTACTCACACACCAAAAATGTGGATATTTTGTTTTTATTTCCTGCGCTGCTTTGTCCGCATTTTCTTTGTTTTCATATAAGCCGAAACAAGTCGCGCCACTGCCTGACATGCTGGCGGCGGTGCAGCCTGTGGTCGTGGCAATGGCGGCAATAATTTCGCCAATAACGGGCAGGAGTTTTATAGCCGCTGGTTGGAGGTCATTTCTCCACTCGCCAATCTCGTCATTGCGAGGCGAAGCCGAAGCAATCCAGAAGCTATCAACAAACTGGATTGCCGCGTCGGCTACGCCTCCTCGCAATGACGAGAACACCTCCGCTGTTGCCATCGGAATTTTTGGATTAACAAGGACAATATATTTTTGTGCGGGCAAAATCGCTGGCGTTATTTGCTCACCAACTCCGCGCATTATGGCGGGTTTTGCGTATAGACAAACGGGAACATCACTGCCCAGCGCAAGCGCGGTTTCATCAGGAATATGCGAAATCCCCCACAGTTTGGCAAGTGCTTTGATTGTTGCCGCTGCGTCCGCGCTGCCGCCGCCAATTCCCGAAGCAATCGGCAAGTTTTTGCTCAGAGTTATTTTCGCGCCCATTGGTTTTTTTATTAACCCGCGCAGTGCTATTGCCGCTTTCCACACGAGATTTTCTTGCTGCGGGAAACTCGCCAGATCCCCAGCAAATTCACCAATAATTTCCAGCGATAATTCATCCGCCGCGCTCGCCTCAACAACATCGCCATACTCAGTAAAAGCAACGAGGCTTTCAAGCAAGTGATAGCCATCAGCGCGTTTGCCAGTGATATGCAGTGACAGATTTATCTTCGCAGGTGCAGAAACGATAATTTTACCCATGCAACTACTCAGCAACCGCCGCAGTCACAGGCGCGGCAGATGGTGATGGCGCAACATTCTCCGTTGCGAGTTGCGGCAATCCGTCCTTTAGTTTTTTCTTTATTTCCAGCGTCAAATTTTCATCAGTGCTATAGGTAATCGCCCTATCCCACTGAAAGCGCGCCTCAGTTTTACGCGAAAGCCGCCAGTAAATATCGCCCAAATGCTCATTCACCGTGGCATCAGCTGGCAGAAGAGAAACCGCTTTTTCCATATATTCCGCCGCTTGCTCATATTCCCCCAGCAAATAATGCGCCCAACCCATGCTGTCGATAATTTGCGGGTCGCTGCTGCGTTTTTTTAATGCTTTTTCAATCATGCTTTTTGCTTCCGCCAATTTTTCACCGCGCATAAGCAAGCTATAGCCATAATAATTAAGCGTATCGGGTTGATTCGGGCTAAGCTCTATTGATTTGGTCAAGTTTTTCTCGGTTTCCTGCCAGTTATTTTGTTTGTCATAGCAGGTGGCAATCGCAAAAAACAATTGCCAATGAACGGCGGTTGGCTCTTTAACCGTGGAAAGTGCGGTTTTATACACGGTGAGCGCATCGGCAAAGCGTTCCTGCAACCTTAGCAAATCACCCTTTGCCATATATAAATCAACATTATCTGGCGTGGTGGCACTCGGAGTGGCAGCAATCAATTCATCCAATTTTTTTATCGCTTCGTCATATTTTTTCATCCGCCCAAGATTAACCGCGCTGTAAAGCTGGGCATTGCTATATAAATCACTGTTTTTCGGAATTTTAGCTAGTATTTCGCTGGCAATTCCATATTGCTGCAACTCACCATAAGCCTGCGCCAGAGCGAGAGTGGCAACCTGCATGTCAGGCTTGATATAAAGCGCGAGTTGCAAGTAAAGCGTTGCTTCCTGCGTGGAATCCCCCGCCAGCATTATTGAGCCGATGGTGAACAACACCTCAGCCACTCCGTCCTGCATATTATCAATTGGCGGCAGCTTTACTTGAGATTGATTCGCATTTGCAGCACGAAATTTGGCGACAATTGGCTTCAGAATTTCTGGTTGATTGTTTTTTTCATAAAACGCCAGCAACATATTCATCACGCGGGCTGGCGGATGCTCTGGGTCTTCAATTGCATCGCGAAAATTCTCCGCCGCCGCCGTGGCAAAGCCAGCACGGGAATTAATCAGTGCTAAATGATAGCTAACCAGCGGTGCGGCACGCCCAACCTCGGCACTTAACTCTTCCATGGTTATTGGCTTTAGCAGTTTTTTTTGTTCAGCATCCAACCACGCGGAAATCAACGGCAACCACAGCTGACCACCTTCTCCTTCAAAAACTCGATCCAAAATCTTTGCCGCTTCCGCTGGCTTATTTTTCTTTATCGCCTGCAAACTGAGCATAAGCGAGGAAATCGGCTCTTTGTCGTTCTTTTTTACTATACCGCTGGCTATCTCCAAAGCACTATCCACCTTGCCTTGCAACAGGTATAGCCCCATAAGCTGGCTGGCGATTTCCGTATTATCCGCATCTTGCTTATATAGCTTCTGCAAAGCTGCTGTGGCACTGGGAATATCACCCGTCGAGCGCGAAAAACGGCTGCTAAGATAGCTTCCTGACGCGCTAGGTTTATATTCCGTCGTGTTTTCCGCAGCGCAAGCCCCACCAGAAACAAAAGCGCAAACCACAAGCAATATTATTTTATTTTTCAGCATATTAATTACATTATTTGCAAAATTTTATGGTTAATCGACATTTTAACTTGCACAATTTACCACATATTACTAGAATGCGCGGCTAATGTAACAATTATTTTAATATTATAGAGAGTTTTTTATGAGCAGCAAAGGTAGTAAAAATAACCCTGAGTCCCGTGGTAAGGTAACCGCGCTTCGCCAATTCAACGGCAAACCAGTTAAGCCTGTTTTGTTTATCAAAAGCGGCGTTGGTCGTTATATAGCAGCTTGCTTTGAAGATGGCAGCCTTGCTATCAACAAAACCACTGGTCTTCCAATCGCTTATAAGAGCATATAGTTTTTATTTCCCGCTGAATTTTAGCGTTTAGTGCGCTCGGTTATTCCGTTGCTGCTAGTGTTTTGTGCGCTTTACCATTTTATAAAATATGACAACCAAGCCACTACAAATTTTTTGGATTCGCCATGCCCCTGTTGAAAAATCGGGTCGTTATATCGGGCAAACGGAAATTCCCGCGCTAATTCCGACTACGCCAGCAAATCTTGCCGCGCCGATACCTGTGGATGCTGTTTGGTTTTCCAGCCCGTTAATTCGCAGCGTCGATACCGCGCATTGGTTGATGCAATCAATTGGTGAGAACACCGCGCCGCTGAACATTGCGCCTGAGCTTATGGAGCAGAATTTTGGCGTATGGGAAGGCAAAACTTATGAAGAAGCTTGGAAAGAAGCTGAAATTTCAGGAAAAATAAAAGAATGGAATAATCCAGCGGTGGTTAAGCCAGATGGCGGCGAAAGTTTTATAGGTGTTTGCGCTCGCGTTGACCATTGGATAGAGGCTAAATTAGCGGAAAATATCGGGAAACCCTTGGTGGTTGTTGCTCATGCGGGTAGCATCCGCGCTGCACTGCGCCACGCCCTCGGGCTTATTCCCTCGCAAGCCTTATTTTTTACCCTTGATTATGGTAGTATGACCATGGTGGAATATCCCGCAGGCGAAAACTCTGCCATGGTGCATTTTGTGAATCGGTGAAGCGCGTTGCCTATTCGCCATTACTTATTCGCTTGTGAAATAAGAAAAAACTGGTACATAAAAATTGTAAAAACATCCTAAGTGCGCTCTGATATAGTGAATTGGGCTTGGCTTTTTTGCTTTATTAATAAGTAATTTTATTAGCATCAATGTATGACGGCGAAGCATAATATAAAAACTCACGGCTTTACACTTGTAGAACTATCCATAGTCCTTGTGATTATTGGTTTGGTTGTTGGCGGGATTTTAACTGGTCAAGATATGCTGCGCTCCGCCGCAGTACGCAACCAGATTACGCAAGTGTCGGAAATTGAAACTAAAATCAACACCTTCAAAGTCAAATACAGCTGTCTTCCAGGTGATTGTGGTAATGCCACATCTTTTTTTGGAACGACTGATGCTGCGGGGTATACCGTAGTCAACGGCGACGATAACGGGATTATACGAGCTACAAATAGTGGCGCGACTGTTTATACAGATGGGGAATGTCTATATCCTGATGTTACCGCTGAAGTATCGCAATTATTATTACACTTAAATGATGCTGGTTTAGCCAATTATACTGCTACTGGAAACTCTACAAATGCTAGCGGAAGACTTGGGACTCACTATCCATATACGGCTTTTGGCAACAACACTGGGATTTTTGTTACTTGCTTGGCAAGTTTAATAAGACCAAATTACACCCCACGATTTCTTCGCTCTGGTAATGTTATGGTTATTGGTGCTGGAAACCTTGGGTATAGAATTGGCTATAGTGTTGGCTCTTTTGGGATGGTTCTATATTCAGCTTTTGGAAATAATGGAGTACCAAGTGCAGGTAACAATACAAACGCTGGTCTTCCGATGGAGGCTATTATGCAGATTGATGTAAAAACGGATGATGGATTGCCCAATAGCGGCAAATTCGGGGTTATTGCTGCCGAATCATCCACCTGTGGAGCTTCCAATGCAAATGGCAATACCCTTTCTGCATATCCCACCAGCCTTAGCACATACTCCACCTGCCTAGGCACGGCTGGGAAATTGATAACTCCATAGCTCAGCAAGGTTGTGCGGCTAATTAAGCCGAAGTATCAACTTTGTTAGCTGGCGTTGCCGAAGTTTTGGAAACGGCAACCATCGCAGGGCGTAAGAGGCGGTCAGCAATCATATATCCCGCCTGTACTACTTGAATAACCGTTCCCGCCTCAACCTCATTGTTCTCCACCTGTACCACTGCTTGGTGAAGGTTGTGGTCAAATTTTTGCCCGATTGGGTCAATGCGGGTAATTTTGTGTTTTTGGAAAATCCCGAGCAATTCTTGCAGGGTTAGGTTCACGCCTTCGCTTAAAGTTTTAAGCAGTGCATTTTCTGCGACTGCCTCTGGAGCGAAGCTTTCGCTGGCGCGTTTGAGATTTTCCAGAACGCTAACCATATCGCTTGCAAAACCAGTGATGGCATATTTGCTGCTTTCCTCTAAATCGCGCTGCGACCGCTTGCGCACATTATCAGTTTCCGCCACGGCGCGAATCCATTGCTCGCGTAGTTTTGCCAGCTCTTCTTCAAGCTGTGCGATTTTTGCGTCTTTAATATCCAAAACCTCGGCAGTGGCTTCTGGCGCAGCACCAGATTCAATTTCATTGTTTTCCATATTGTTTGCTTCTTCTTGGTTTGCGGTCATGTTTCAAGTCCTTTTTATTAAAAAGAAATAGGCTATATATGTGGTGAATATACTCGTATTTTTCAAGGGGATTATGGAATTTAGTGTAAGAACCTACAACCACTGCCCAAAGCGTTTGATATACCAGCCTTTCATGGCGGTGACGAGTAGGCAGTAGCCTGTTAGGATTGCTAGGAGATAGGCAAAATAGCTGGCGGGCAGGGGGACGAGCTGCGCCGCCGCGCCGATTGCCGTATAGGGTAGCGCAACGCCAACACACATAACAACAGCGGTGGACGCCAAAAGGAAATTAGAAGCGCGACTGCCGATAAACGGCGTTTTTTCGGTGCGTATCATGTGAACAATCAGGGTTTGGGTGAGCAGCCCAGAAACAAACCAACCAGTGTGAAACAGCGACTGTTCGGCGATGGTGTTTGCCGAAAAAATGAACCACATAAGCGCGAAAGTTGCATAGTCAAAAATGGAGCTGACAGGCCCGATAAACAGCATAAACCGCTTAAGTTCAATTGCTTCCCATTTGCGCGGTTTGCGTAGATACTCATCATCCACCTTGTCAAAAGGTGTTGCGATTTGCGAAATATCATAAAGCAGATTTTGAATAAGAATTTGCACAGGCAGCATGGGCAGGAAGGGAAGCAGCAAGCTTGCGCCCACCACGCTGAACATATTGCCAAAATTACTGGATAGAGCCATTTTTAGATATTTCACAATATTACCAAAAACTTTGCGCCCTTCAATTACGCCCTCTTCGAGGACAAGAAGACTTTTCTCCAGCAGGATAATATCCGCGGATTCCTTGGCAATATCCGCCGCTGTGTCTACCGAAATCCCCACATCCGCCTCGCGCAGGGCTGGCGCGTCATTAATGCCATCACCAAGGAAACCAACCGTATGCCCTGCGGCTTTGAGTGCGACAATAATCCTCGATTTTTGCATTGGTGACAATTTGGCAAAGATAGTATTTTTTTCCACAACTTCATAAAGCTGCGCGTCGCTTAATCCCTCAATTTCCGAGCCATCCACCGCGCCATGCACAAATAGCCCAACATCGTGGCAAATTTTGCGCGTAACAATCGCATTGTCACCCGTTAGAACCTTGACGACCACACCATATTCCTTGAGTGCGGCGAGTGCCACCCGCGCTGTTTCCTTTGGTGGGTCAAGGAAGGTGAGGAAGCCTTTAATGGTAAGCCCAGCCTCGTCGCTTTTATCGTATATTGTTTGTGACGCGGCAATATTGCGATATGAAATAATCAGAACGCGAAAGCCGTCCTCATTCAAAGCCTGCGCTAGCTTGCGGAAATCCGCCCGCGCCGCGCCGCCCAGTGGCAAAATCTTTCCATTATGTTCGTAATGCGTGGAAACACTAAGCAGCTCCTCCACCGCACCTTTGCAGATTAATATATGCGCTCCGTCTGGCTGTGCCACAATAACCGACATCCTACGCCGCTGAAAATCAAATGGTATTTCGTCAATTTTCTGCCACTGCATCATTTCATCTATGCGCTTGCCATCGGGATATTCCTTCGTCGCCTCATCCATCACCGCGCTGTCCAGCAAATTGCGCAGTCCAGTTTGGTGATAGCTGTTGAGCCACGCATAATCCAGAACCTCGTGGCTCGAGCTGCCCTCAATATCCAAATGATCATGCAGGATAATTTTATCTTGCGTCAGCGTTCCCGTTTTGTCTGTGCAGAGAACATCCATCGCGCCGAAATTCTGAATTGCATTGAGGCGTTTTACCACCACCTTGCGCTTCGCCATGGCAATAGCACCCTTGGCAAGGTTGGAAGTCACAATCATCGGCAGCATCTCAGGGGTAAGACCAACCGCAACCGAAATCGCAAAAAGCAAGCTTTGCGTAAAATCTCCCTTGGAATACCAATTTATAAAGAAAACCAGAGGCGACATGGCAAATATAAACTTAATCATCAGCCATGTAACTTTATTAACACCAATATCAAAGCTGGTCTCAGGGCGTTCACCTGTTATCGTGCGTGCTAGACCGCCAAAATAAGTGTCGCTTCCTGTGGCAAGAACCACCGCTAGCCCAGAGCCACTAACCACATTAGTCCCCATAAAACCGATAGTATGCAAATCCATTTGCCCAAGCTGTTTATAGGGGTGAATAGTGGCGGTGGTTTCGGCGAATTTCTCCACGGGCAGGGATTCACCAGTTAAAATCGCCTGCGAAATGAATAAATCCTTGGTGGCGAGCATGCGCACATCGGCGGGAATAATATCGCCAGCCGCAAAATGAACAATATCGCCCACTACCAAATCCTGCATATCGATGTCAAATTTGCGCGATACTCCATGCTCATCAACACGACTCACCGTTACGCTGGTACGCACCATGTTTTTCAACTCTTCGGCTTTTATCCCGCTGCGATATTCTTGGAAAAATTTTATACCCACGCTGATAGCTACCATTATCGCCATCATCACCACACTTTCCATATCGCCAGTGGCAAAGGAAATCACTGCAAGGATGGTCAGCACCGCATTGAACGGATTGAGGAAACAGTGCAGCAGCTGCACATACCAAGCCGCCATGCCTTCACCACTTACGATGTTTTTCCCGTTTTCCAGCAGGCGTTCTTCCGCCATCTCATCCGTAAGCCCATCCATATTTGTAGCAAGCGAAGCTAGCAGCACACTGCGCTCGCGCTTCTGCGCTTGGTGCAGTTGCTCCAATATAGCTTGTTCAGGTAAGGTTTTTGGTGTCGGTTTTTTCATATTAAACTATTACATCACTTGAATAGTTGAAAGGAAGTTTATATATCTCCTGTCATAAACCACAAAAAACAGGACTAAGACAATATGAAAAACAACAAAATTGAACATTTTATTGAACGATTTCTGTTTTCCAGTCGCTGGTTGATGGCACCGATTTATATCGGGCTTGTTGGCGGTATTATTTTGCTGCTCATCAGCTTCGCGCAGGAGCTTTTCCACCTGTTTTCAAGCATTACCACACTCTCGCAGAGTGATGCTATACTTGGCATTCTCTCGCTGATTGATTTATCGCTAGCGGGAAATTTGCTGCTAATCGTGATATTTTCTGGCTATGAGAATTTCGTTTCCAAGATCAACACCGACGACCATGAAGACAACCCAGAATGGAAGGGCAGTGTGGATTTTTCCGCGCTAAAACTAAAGCTTATCGCCTCTATCGTCGCCATTTCGGGGATTCATTTGCTCAAAATCTTTATGGACATTGGCAAATACGACGAAACACAAATCAAATGGCAGATTGTAATCCACCTTGTGTTTGTGGTTTCTGGCGTTCTTCTCGCGCTGATGGATTTGCTCGCCGCCAAAGGGAAGCAAATTAAGAAATAATAGCTCTGTTACCTAAGGAAGCTTTTTAGCATCCACACGGTTTTCTCGTGGATGGCGGTTCGGTCATCCGCCAGTGCTTGCGTTGCGCTGTCGCTGGCTTCCGCCGCATCGGCTGAAAGCTTTTTCGCTTGCTTGATAAGGCTTTCATGCGCCACCAGCAGATCTTTGGCAATTCCTGCCACATCCTTGGGCATCGGCACTTCTTTAACGCCAGCAATCGCCACATATTCCTTATAGCTCGCAGGCGCATACGCCCCCAGCGCACGGATGCGCTCGGCAATGGTGTCCACCGCGGCTTCCAACTCGGTGTACTGCGTCATGAAGGCTTGGTGTAAGCCGAAGAAATCCTTGCCCTCGACATTCCAGTGATAACCGTGGGTTTTTAATTTAAGCAAATAGCTATTTGCCAGCAGAACCGAAAGTTCTTTCACCAAAGCATTACTCTTAGGAAAGGCAGAAACCGAAGACTTAGCCATATAAAAACCCCTGAAAAATGGTGAACTGATTAAGCCCTCCGACTATACACGCAATAAACGAAAAAGTCAAGGTTTTTGACCACCCACAGACTTGTCATGCCAGCGAAGGCTGGCATCCAGTTTTTAGTACAACCCTGCTACACGACCAAATGTCCACCCACTAAGTACAGAACCAATTATGAAAGCAAGCAAACTCAAAATACACAGAACGATGCCAAAATTTCTTAGAAGAGTATAGTTTTTAGTATCTTTTTCAATACATTTTAATGCTGGAAGCATAAACTTTTCATGATCTTCACTCGTAACAGCACTATAGTTTTTATATTGTTCTATATGCACTTTCCACATTTCTGTTATATATAGGCGATTTTCAGTGCATGCGGCAAAGTAGGCTATTACTCCAGCAAGCCAACTTGTGAGCAAGCCTATTAAATAGGCTATAACAGTTATAAGTAAGTTGCATTTTATATCATTAGGATTAGCGATTTTAGAGAAATCGCTAATAAATATGTTTGCAATAGCTGGTAGAGCAACTATAGCACCACCATTAAGAAACATCCCTGACTTTATAGCGTTTTGTGCAAAATTTACACAACTGCCATGCGTCAATTTTCCCATTTCTAGCCATGGCTCTCGTAGTACATCTATCTCTTCAAACATTGCTTTGCGTTGTTCAGAAGTATTTATCATTATACAGCCACCTTCTGATACAGCTCACCACCAGATTCCTTGAATTTTTCTGCCATTTCCGCCATACCTTTTTCTTTTTCGGCATTGGCAAAGTCGCGCACATCTTGGCTGATTTTCATGCTGCAAAATTTGGGGCCGCACATGCTGCAAAAATGCGCAACTTTTGCGCCGTCGGCAGGCAGGGTTTCATCGTGGAAGTCCTTGGCGGTTTCTGGGTCAAGCGACAGGTTGAACTGGTCTTGCCAGCGGAAGTCAAAACGCGCTTTGGAAAGTGCGTCATCGCGCATATAAGCGGATGGATGCCCCTTGGCAAGATCCGCTGCGTGCGCTGCGATTTTATAGGTGATTACGCCCGTTTTTACATCGTCGCGGTCGGGCAGCCCCAAATGTTCTTTCGGCGTTACATAGCAAAGCATGGATGTACCAAACCAGCCAATCATCGCTGCGCCTATGCCGCTGGTGATATGGTCATACCCTGGGGCAATGTCCGTGGTCAGGGGCCCAAGGGTGTAAAACGGTGCTTCGTGGCAAAGTTCTAGCTGTTTGTCCATATTTTCTTTAATCAGGT
>SXRF01000059.1 GCA_005792635.1 Rickettsiales bacterium | reverse complement strand
GGAGCTTTCAGTTTATGACGGAATTCCGCATTTGCTGTCGCCAGTAGTCACCGAACCGGGGAAAGCGGTGGTGGCTCTGAAATGGACGGTGAAAGAAATGGAAAACCGCTACCGCCTGATGAATAACCACGCTGTGCGGAATATTGAGGGTTATAACAAAAAAATCCGCGAGGCAAAAGCGCATGGTACGCAGTTGCTCCGTAAGGTACAGACTGGCTTTGACCCTGATTCTGGCGAGCCGATTATTGAAGAAGTGCCACTGGATATGAACGAACTGCCATTTATCGTTGTAGTGGTGGACGAAATGGCAGATTTGATGATTGTTGCGGGCAAGGAAATTGAAGGCTCAATTCAGCGGCTGGCGCAGATGGCGCGGGCGGCGGGCATTCATATTATCATGGCAACGCAGCGACCAAGTGTGGATGTTATTACGGGTGTTATCAAAGCCAACTTCCCAACGCGCATAAGCTTCCAAGTTACCTCGCGCATTGACAGCCGCACCATTCTTGGCGAGCAAGGAGCAGAGCAACTGCTCGGGCAAGGCGATATGCTCTATATGGCGGGCGGCGGGCGGATTACCCGCGTGCATGGCCCATTTGTGAGTGACAAGGAAGTGGAAGAAGTTGTGGCACATCTGAAACTACAAGGCGAGCCAAGCTATATAGAGGATGTCACCCGCGACGAGGAAGCAGATAATGCGTTTGATGATGACGGCGAAAAAGACGAGATGTACGACATGGCGGTTTCCATCGTCGCCCGCGATCGTAAAGCTTCAACCAGCTATATCCAACGCTGCTTAAAAGTTGGCTATAACCGCGCCGCCAGCATCATTGAACAAATGGAACGCCAAGGGATAGTAAGTGCCGCTAACCATGTCGGCAAACGCGAAGTTTTGGTGGATGAGGAGTAGGAAGTCTTAGCTAAAACACTAAGAGCCTGTTCATAATCTCGCTGTAGCGTCACAAAAAAGCGAAGTTTTTACAAAATTTTACCGCAGTGTACACGAAGTACATGAGGACAAAATTTTGTAAAAACAAAGCGTTTTGTAGCTACAGTAGAGATTATGAACAGGCTCTAAAAATTATCCCTAAACCACGCCACCAGCTTTTCAAATCCAGCCACAAAGCCACCGCGGTGCAAATGCGCGTCAAACATTTGTTCTTCGCGCGGTTTTTTAATGTGATATTCCAGCATACCAAGGGCAGTGGCGAAGGCTGGGCCACTGACTGATTCTGCAAGTCCGTCAAGCAAGCGTGGGCGACCAAGGCGAACTTGTTTCCCAAGAATATTCGCCGCCATTTCGCGCACACCGAGCAACTGGCTCGCTCCGCCCGTAAGCACCACACGCTTTCCCGCTTGCGGAGCAACGCCACTCATCTCAATTTTATTCTTAATCATCTCAAAAATTTCTTCCATGCGCGGGCGAATAACCCCAACCAGCATTGAGCGCGGCAGTGAATTTATCTCGTCGCTATCGTCCTCGCCAAGCGGTGGAACATCAAGCATCACCTGTTCGTCGCTTGCCGTTGCAATCGCGCTGCCATGCAGGGTTTTAAGCCGTTCAGCATGGGCAACGCTGGTGGAAAGTCCGCGCGCAACATCGCTGGTCACATGGCTGCCACCAAGCGGCACGCTGTCGGTATAGATATTTTTCCCACCCGCTATAACGCAGAAGCTGGTTGTCCCCGCGCCCATATCAATCAGTGTTACGCCAAGGTTTTTCTCGTCATCCTCTAACACGGAAAGTGCAGAAGCATAAGGTGCAGCGATATATTCCTCAACATTAAGGTGGCAACGACCAATGCAATGCGCGAGGTTTTTCATAACGCCAGAAAGCCCCGTTATCATATGCACATCCGCGCCGAGCTTTTTGCCAAACATCTTGCGTGGGTCTATAATCCCCCGCGCTCCGTCCAGATAATATGACACAGGGATTGAGTGCAAAATCTCATGCTCATTATGGGCGATGCTAGCGCGGGCTTGCTCCATAATATCCATAATATCGCGGTCAGTAACTTCCTCACCAAACAGCGACATTTCCACAGTCACACTGCGCGAAGTCAGATTGCCGCCAGCAAGGCTCACCACCACGCTTTCCACCGTTCCGCCCGCCATCTGCTCGGCAGCGTGAACCGCGTTGGCGATTGAAGTCTCCGCCTCAGCAAAATCGGTTATCACACCCGCCTTGATGCCCTTGGAAAGTTGATGCCCGATGCCCACGATTTTTATTTCGCCAGCGGAATCAATATAGGCGATAAAACAAGCAATTTTCGCCGTGCCAATATCCAAAACGGCGATGCTTCCGCTTTTTTGCAATAAATTCTTTTGGTTTTTTTTGATTTTTTGGCGTTTCATTTTGGCTATTTCACCTATGTATCTTTGGCATTATTTGCTGGATTTACTGGTTTGGGAGTTTTTTCCTCCTCTGGCACTTTTATAAACAACCGCCCTTCAATACGCAAGTCAATCTGTTTTATATCTCTATCTAAAACTTGTTCATTTTTTTGCATCTGTGCCAATTTTTCCCACGCGGAAAATGCTTCTTTTTCAGGCAGTAAAACCTCTATATCAGCATTATCAGATTTTTTGTGGCGCAGACGAATATTCCACCTGCGCTGCCCGACCCATATCGCCGCCACAAAACGCTTGGAAAGTTCAGGCTGGGCATTAAGTAATGCCATCAAATCGCCAGTGTGTTTTGGCGCATCTTCGCCAACAATTAGCGGAAGCTCCTTATATGGCGCGAGGTCAAGCCCCGTCATCACCACGCCATTATCATCCACCAGCGCGATTTTACCATGAAACTGCCAGCGGGCAATCGGCTCGCGCTCCACCACGCGGACATAAAGTGTGCTGGGCAAAGCGCGTTCAATTGCCGCGTATTTTATACTCTCAATTTTTTCCAGCCGTTCGCGGATTTCGGCAAGGTTCAGGCGCAAAATCGGCGCACCTTTGTCAATGTCTAGAGCAGTGTTTATTTCGTCTATTGGTGTGCGGTTGCGCCCTTCCAGATACAAAGTTTGCACGGCATAGCCCGCCCGCGCCGTTGCGTTATAAATTTTATCAGAAGTGGCGGCAATCGTGCGCGATATAAAACTGGTTTTCCACGCCAAAAACCCGCCGCCAACTACAAAAATAGCGAGCAAAACCGCAAGCGCAATACGCAGTTTCTGCATAAAATTCTGCCAGCGAATTTGCGCCTCTTTCTCGCGCATTATCGCCTGCGATTTTTGCTGGCGCAGCGACAGTGGTTTTTCTTTGTTCCTAGCCACAGCTCGCACTTTCCACCAGTTTTTGCACTAGCTGATTAAAGGAAATGCCCGCATAAGAGGCGATTTCTGGCGAGAGTGACAGCGCGGTCATACCGGGTTGCGTGTTGATTTCCAGAATATAAAAATCCTTGCCATCATAACGGAAGTCAGAGCGCGTAAGCCCACGACAGCCAAGAGCGCGGTGAGCGGTGAGTGCCATTTCCATGACCTTGCTATATTCCGCTGGCGTAAGCGGCGCAGGGCAGAGATGCTCGGTTTTGCCGTCGGTATATTTATTTTCATAATCATAAAACCCTGCCTTCGGGCGGATTTCCGTCACCCCCAGCGGCTCATCATTCAACACCGCGCAGGTTATTTCGCGACCTGTGATGTATTCCTCAACAAGATGAGTTTGGAGTGTGGAGTGTAGAGTGTGGAGTTTCTGAGTTGCAGTGTTATCGCCAATTTTTACAATATAAACCCCAACACTTGAGCCTTCATTCGCGGGTTTTACCACAAATGGGCGCGGCAATGGGTCGCCAGCCAGCAATTCCTCTGTCGTAACTATTTTTCCTAGCGGAACTTTGAGTCCCGCCGCTGCAAAAACCAGCTTCGCCATCGGCTTATCCATAGCGACAGAGGAAGCCAAAACGCCAGAGTGAGTATAGGGGATTTTGAGGATTTCCAGCAACCCTTGCACGCAACCATCCTCGCCGTACCTGCCATGCAGAGCATTAAACACCGCGTCAGGCTTTTCTCTGATTAGAGTTTCCGCCAGATTTTCCGCAGCGTCAATCTCGGTTACTCTGTAGCCCAGCTCACGCAACGCCAGCGCACACGCCGCGCCGCTATTTAGCGAAACTTCGCGCTCCGCCGACAATCCACCTTTTAGAACTGCTATATGTTTCATTCTTTCCGCCATTTACAAGCAATGTTTTGTATATATAGTCAAACCAATGGACAAAATGCTGCATAATAGAAAGAATGTAAAGCTGGAAGGAAGTATAATGCAAAAACAACAAATAATTGTCGGTATTAGCGGCGCATCAGGCGTAGTTTATGGGATTGAGCTGCTCAAAGCCCTGCGTGATTTACATTTTGAAACGCATCTTGTTATCAGCAAAACTGGGCAGATAACCATCGCTTATGAAACCGCCTATAGCGTGGCACAGGTTCACGCTCTTGCCGATCATGTGCATTCGGTAAGCGATTTTTCCGCCAGCATCTCCAGCGGTTCATTCAAAAATATTGGTATGATTATCGCCCCCTGCTCGGTTCGTAGCCTCGCCGAAATCGCAACAGGCGTTACCACCAGCCTGCTCACCCGCGCCGCGGATGTAACCCTGAAGGAACGCCGCCGCTTGGTACTTATGGTGCGTGAAACGCCGCTAACCTCGGTTCATCTTCGCAATATGCTGACACTGTCTGACATGGGCGCGATTATCGCCCCGCCCGTCCCCGCTTTTTATAGCAAACCAATCTCACTGCATGAAATGACGCAGCACACAGTGGGCAGAGTTCTGGATTTATTCAATATTGAGCATTCGCTAGTGAAACGGTGGGATGGAATTAGTTAAGTGCAAATTTTGCATTTTTGCTATATTTATCAATATATTAGTATGGTGCGGATGGAGGGACTT
>SXRF01000058.1 GCA_005792635.1 Rickettsiales bacterium | reverse complement strand
TGCGCCGCCAGTTGCTGCGCCACCTCGGTTTTGCCCACGCCCGTTGGGCCTGTGAACAGGTAATTGCCAATTGGTTTTTCCTCTTCGCGCAGTCCCGCCCGCGCCATTTTGATGGCAGACGATAGTGCGTCAATCGCCCCGTCCTGCCCGAACACCACAAGTTTCAGGTTTTTATCAAGGTTACGCAGCACCTCGCTATCATCCATGCTCACCGTTTTTGCTGGCATACGGGCGATTTTAGCCACGATGTCCTCAATTTCTTTATGAGTGATGGTTTTCTTGCGTTTGAATTCAGGAATGAGCATTTGCGCCGCGCCCGCTTCATCCAACACATCAATTGCCTTGTCGGGCAGCTTGCGGTCGGTTATATAACGCGCCGATAGCTCCGCTGCGGCTTTGAGTGCGCCGCTCGTATAGCGCACGCCATGATGTTCCTCATAATATGGCTTCAAGCCCCGCAGAATTTTGATAGAATTTTCAATGGTTGGCTCAGCCACATCAATTTTTTGGAAACGACGAGCCAGCGCACGGTCTTTTTCTATGCTGCTTTTATATTCTTTATAGGTGGTCGACCCGATGCAGCGGAAACCAGCGCGAGCCAGCGCAGGTTTTAACAAATTGCAAGCATCCAGCGCACCGCCAGAGGTGCTACCCGCGCCGATAATCGTATGAATTTCATCAATAAATAAAATCGCACCCGGAATTTTCTCAACTTCTTTGATAACAGATTTCATGCGTTCTTCAAAATCCCCACGATAACGCGTTCCCGCCAATAGCGACCCCATATCCAGCGAGAAAATAATCGCATTTTTCAGGCATTGTGGCACTTCCCCGCGCACAATACGCAGAGCCAAGCCCTCGGCAATCGCGGTTTTGCCCACGCCAGCCTCGCCCACATATAGCGGGTTGTTTTTATTGCGCCGCGCCAAAACTTGCACAGTGCGGTCAACCTCTTCTTCGCGCCCAATAAGAATGTCAATCTTGCCAGATTCGGCTTTTTTGTTGAGATTGACGGTATATTGCGCGAGTGCGTCGGATTTTTCTTCCTTCTTTTCTTTTGGTGCTTGCGTGCGTTCCAAGGCTTCGGCAGCTTCGTCGGTGTCAAAATCATTCTTCCAATCAGAGATTTTATCGCCGTCTTGATATTTAACCTTGCCGTGCGAAATATAATTCACCACATCAAGGCGAGAAATTTCTTGTTCTTGCAGGAAATAAACCGCGTGGCTGTCGCGTTCAGAAAACAGGGCAACCAGCACATTCGCGCCTGTAACCTCGGTTTTTCCCGCTGACTGCACATGAATAGCGGCGCGGTGAATAACCCGCTGGAAACCAGCGGTTGGGCGTGATTCCTCAATATTATCAATAACTAGCGAGTGCAATTCCGTTTCCAGAAAGTCGCCGACATTCTTTTTGATGTCTGTAATGCTAATGCCGCAACCGCGCATAACCGAGGCGGCGTCTGGGTCATCAACCAGCGCAAAGAGCAAATGCTCCAGAGTTGCGTATTCATGGCGATGTTTTTTTGCTATTGCCAATGCGCGGTGCAAACTAATTTCCAGATTTTTCGACAGCATTTTATTTATTCCTTATTCCCGTTGTGATATTAGGCTTCTGGCTTCGGGGTTCGGGCTTCAGTTTTCACCAAAGCCTGAAGCCTAGAGCCTAGAGCCTATGCTTGTTCCACACGGCACTGTAGGGGATGCTCATTGCGGCGGGAGATCATAATCACCTCCTCCGCTTTGGTTTCCGCGACATCGCGTGTGTAAATACCGCAAATCCCTTCACCCTTTTGGTGGATTTCAAGCATGATGCTGATTGCTTCTTCATGGCTCTTACGGAAAATGTCTTTAAGTATTAAAACGACAAAATCCATCGGAGTATAATCATCATTCAGCAACACCACTTTGAAATAGGGCGGAAACTTGGTTTTTGCCAGAGGTTCTGCCACGAGCAAGCCATCAGTTTTGATGTCCTGCCCCCCATTTTGGGTTATATTCATCTTGGTATCTAAAGCCATTGTTACACACAAACATTAAAGAATAAGTTAAGTGTTGCTTTCAAAAGTATTAATTTATGAATTTTTTTGAGAAAAATATAGTCAAACTAATTTGCTTTTATACAAGGAAGGCTAGGCGAAGTGTACGCTTTTGTACACGAGACGACGCCTGACGCCGTAGAAAAGTAAAGTAGGAAGACTATACGAGCAACAATCCGACTATAGCCTATTATGGGACAAAAGGGAAGTGTAGGTTTTTTTAAGTTTAGGCGGAGGGATATATACTATCCAGTTACCCTTCGCCAAGGCTTCGGGCGGACCCCCCTGCTTCTAACGACTTCTGTGGCGCGAAGATGCTGGGTGTCTGGGCTATTGAATGCAATGATAACCTGTCGCCAGACTTACGAGATACAATCCTTAAGGATTTTCGTTCAAACTGTTTTCGAAAACAGTTAATAAAAGCTAGAAGCGAAATGCTACGCATTTTCATCGTATATTCTAGTGAAGTCACCAAACTCCGTGCCTTTTAAGTCAACCTCTATAACTTTCTTTGCTATATCAAAATCCACAACAAAGCAGCACACTTCCATAGTACCGCTGCCAATACTCCCGCCATCACAATTGCCCAATCCTGTCCAACCAAGCACTTCCCGCATTCTTTCTTCTAAAGCATGCCTTTTATCAACATCTTTTTCTTTCCCCATGCCTTCAACATTATATTCAATCAATAATGTGTATTCGTCTTTAATCTCAGCATAACCTTCCAGCTTATCAATTTCTTTTTGAATTTTCTTTTGATAGCTCGAAAAAATATTGGATTTAATAACCTTATCTTCTCCTCGTTCACCAACCTTGCCCCAGTGAACAGTTGCGGACTTTCCATCTCGATTATCCCACGACTCCCAGTAATGAAGTTCGCCTTCAATTTTTTTATAGAGTTTAACTGTCATAATTATGCAAATTAGAATGGGCGAGACATATCAATTGGTTATACTTCAATATCACTTAAAAATTATATTAATAATTTACTTGTTCGAAAAATGGCGGGAGTGACG
>SXRF01000057.1 GCA_005792635.1 Rickettsiales bacterium | reverse complement strand
TCGCCGTGCAGGTCGCCGAGCAAATGGCGGATTACCTGACCACTGGCGCAGTTACTAACGCGCTGAATATTCCGTCTATGTCGGCGGAAGACGCGGCGAAGCTTAAGCCATATTTGCAACTGGTTGACCAGTTGGGCAGCTTTGCAGGGCAGCTAACCGAAACTGGCTTAAAACAAGTGAAAATTGATTATGAAGGCAACGCTGGCAAGCTTAACACCAAGCCGCTAACCGCTGTTGCGCTGAAAGGCTTGCTCGCGCCGATGATTGCGGGGGTGAATATGGTGAATGCGCCCGTAGTTGCCAAAGAGCGCGGAATTGAAGTGGCGGCAACTAGCCATGACAGGGCTGGGGACTATCAAACCCTTATCCGCATTACCGTCATCACTGAAAAACGCACGCGCACCGTGGCGGGGACACTGTTCGGCGACCAACCGCGCATTGTGGAAGTGAACGGCATCAAGCTGGAAGCTGGTTTGGGTGCTAAAACTTTGTATGTGAATAATGACGATAAACCCGGATTTATTGGTAGTCTTGGCACAATTCTTGGCAAGGCGGGCATCAACATTGCCTATTTCCATTTGGGGCGCAACGAGGCAGGCAGCGAAGCAATTGCGCTGGTGGAAGTTGACCAAGCAATATCCGCCGAAGTCCTCGCCGAAATTGGCAAATTGCCAAGCGTTAAACAAGTTAAGCTGCTGGAATTTTGAGGCTAGTTACCATAATCCACGCCGAGCATGACCGCTTTGTTTTGTGGTTGCCTGTTCTGCTTGGCGTGGGCATTGGCATATATTTCGCGTTGCCGTTTGAGCCGCAAATCCGCGCTCTGGCTGGAATCTGCGCTTTGCTCGCGCTTACCACCAAATTTTTCTGGCGGCGGAGCATTTTCGCCCGTTATTTATGCGTAGCACTACTTGTGGTTTGCGTCGGTGCGTTTCGCGCTGAAATCCGCACCCAGTCAGTCGCCGCACCCATTTTGGAGAAAACGCTATTTTTTCGCGAATTAGCTGGAGAAATTTCCGACATCCAAATCAAGGAAAAAGGCGAAAAGCTGATACTCGGCAATTTGCAAATTGATGGTTTAGCACCAGAAGAAACACCTGTAAAAGCCAGCGTTTCCCTGCGCGAGGTGACGGACGGACTTAATGTAGGCGACCGCGTTTCGATTTCCGCTATGCTGTTTCCACCACCAACGCCCGCTATGCCGCAGTCGTATGATTTTGCGCGATCGTTTTATTACGAGCAGCTAGGCGCGGTGGGGTTTTCGCCTAAACCACCAGAAATTCTGCGAAAAGCGCAAGCAAGCGGTTTTGAGCAGGAATTAAACGCACTGCGCCTTGTGCTAACGCAGCGTATCTTAGCTCCGATGAGTGCGGAAAATGGCTGGATTGCGGCAGCAATGATGGTCGGCGAACAATCGGGAATTTCCAAAGAAGTGGCGGATACCATGCGCGAGGCGGGGATTTATCATATTGTTTCCATCTCTGGGCTGCACATGTCCATCGCGGTGATGCTTATGTTTGTTTCTGCGCGTTTTTTGCTGTCGCTCTATCCGCCGTTTGCTCTGCGTTTTCCTGTCAAAAAAATCGCGGCAATTATTGGGCTGGTGAGCGCGTTTGCCTATCTTCTGCTTGCTGGCTATCCCGTTCCCGCTGTGCGCTCGTTCATCATGGTTGCCTGCGTTATGCTCGCCATTTTGGTGGATAGAAACGGCATCAGCATTTTCTCCCTCGCATGGGCGGGGCTACTCGTTTTGCTGTGGCAACCAGAATCCTTGCTGGGCGCGAGTTTCCAGCTATCCTTCGCCGCCACCATCGCCATCGTCGCTTTTTACGAACGCTATAGCCATATTTTATATAAAAACGAGGTGGGGATAGCCCATAAAATCTGGCTATATTTCCTCGGCATTATGCTCACTTCCCTAGTTGCCACGCTTGCCACCACGCCGCTGGTTATCTATCATTTTAACCGTTTTACTCTGTGTGGCATCGCCGCTAATATGTTGATGTTGCCGCTGGCTTCTGCGTGGATTATGCCCTGCGCGGTTGCCGCCTTTCTGCTCATGCCGTTTGGCGCGGAATATTTGCCGCTTCTCGCGCTGGACAAGGGGCTATCGCTAATGATGGTGGGTGCGCGGTGGATAGCCGAGCAGCCCTACGCCTCTATATCTCTTCCGCCGCCAACATTCTGGGGTATTTTGCTCTGCGTATTTGGTGGTTTGTGGCTGACCATTTGGCAGAAAAACTGGCGGTTGCTTGGCATTCCCGCCGCCATCATCGGCATGGCGACCATCGCCCTGCACACGCCGTATGACTTGCTGGTTAGCGATGACGGGACGAAGGTTGCGCTGCGGATAGAAGGCGACGGAAAATTTATGTTTATCCGCGGCAAAGAAACCAGCTTTGACGGCGAAATGTGGTTGCGCTCACATGGGCAGGAAACGGCTCTAACCAGCAAAGATATGGACGAAAAACTGGGAATTTGCGACAAGCAAAAATGCACTCTCACCGCTTATGGTAAAAAAATTATGGTGGCAAAAGGGAATAAGGAAATTGAGGGAATTTGCGACGGTGCGCCAGATATTGTCATTTCCAGCAGCTACCTTGACCGCAAAGCAGAATGCGCCCGCGTTCCGCTGTTGCTAGACAAGGCAGCACTTATCAACAACGGCGCGACAGGACTGCGTTTTGTTGGCGACAAAACACAAATAGAAACCAGCGCACAGTTTCGCGGTGTTCGACCTTGGGTGGTTAAATGATTATAAAACCATTGATTTATGGTGGCTCGAGAGGGATTTGAACCCCCGACCAAGGGATTATGATACGCAACCGATTGATAGTAATCAGATTACCAATAGCACTGCTTATAACTGTTTTTTTCTTTCCGTTGCAATACTGATGAAACTTTCAAATAAGGCATCAAATAAAGTAACTTTATTTTCGTCTTTTGTCATTTCTCGAAGCGCATTAGATAATTTTTCTCCACGCTCGCGTAGAGTTTTTTCTTTTGGATTTCCCGCCACAGTTTTGCCAAATATATGAGATAATGCAGCTGAATTTAGCTCAGCAGCATAGGATATTTCCTGCATGGTAGCTTGCTTTCCATCCTTTTTGAAAAGTTCAAACATTTTTTTCTTCAGTTCGTCCAGCTCAGGAGTTGAACCTCGCTCAAGGCTTTGAGCCAAAGTTCTTTTATCCTTTACCAGCGAATATGCATCAAAAATTTCTTGCTTATCTTCTTCAGACAATTCTTGTCTTGCATCTAATGCTTTTACCATTGCACGGACTAAACCGAATGATGGAACATAACCATTGCCATTAATTTCAAGCATCATCTTGGCACTAATATCTTCTGGCTTTTCCTCCACATCAAATTTTAGCTGTTTTCTAAGAAGTTCAGCAAATCTACCTTCTTTTATGTCAGCGGCTTTACGATATTTACTAAGCACATCAGCAAAAGCGAACATATCACTACCATGTTCACCACTGTAAGATTGCCTGCCTTCATTTATCGCTTTATTGGCACGACTATAGGCTTCTTCAAATTCTTTCCTTAC
>SXRF01000056.1 GCA_005792635.1 Rickettsiales bacterium | reverse complement strand
TTGCTTTGTCGCTACGCTCCGCGCAATGACGGAAACGGGTGGTTATTAAAATAAAATCACTAAAAACTCGCCCGCAAGCGAGAGATTTTTTGCTGTAAAAGCGCGGTTTTGATACGGACAAGCAGAAGCGCGAAATAAACCAACATAAACGCTGCACCCATAGAAAATAGCGGGATGAGCATCGCGCTATCGATAGAAATTCCGCCGCTACGGATAATACTGGCTGGCTGGTGCAAGGTATTCCACCACTCCACCGAAAAACGAATAACAGGAATATTCACCGCGCCAACAAGAGCCATAATCGCGCAGATTTTTTTGCCGCGTTCTTGGTGTGCGTAGCTGTCCGACAGGGCGATATAGCCAATATACATAAAAAACAATATGAGAACCGAGGTAAGCCGCGCATCCCAAACCCACCACGCGCCCCACATCGGCTTGCCCCAAATCGCCCCCGTAATCAGCGTTATGAGCGTAAAACAAGCCCCCAGCGGCGCACTAACGCGTGCGGCAATATCCGCCAGCGGATGTCGCCAGATGAGGAAACTAGCGGAAGCCCCCGCCATCACCATATACACCATCATGGAAAGCCAAGCGGCGGGAACATGAATATACATAATCCGCACGCTATCGCCCTGTTGATAATCAGGCGGCGAAACCAACAGTGCCTGCCACAAACCAAACGCCAGAAACGAAAGCGCAAGCGCACAAACCCACGGCAAAAGCCGATCAGCAAGGCGCGAAAATTTAGCAGGGTTGGCAAGGCGGTGCATGGTAGCAGTGTCGGTGTTCAGTGTCAGTGTCGGTTATTATTCGTTGAAGGATAGCAGAAAAGCAACTATAACCGCAACCAATAACTAACACTAACACCGACACTGACACAAAACTATGCTCACCAACAAAACCATCTTCATCACAGGTGCAACTGCGGGCTTTGGGCTGGCTTGTGCCAAATTATTTGTGGAAAACGGCGCGAAAGTCATCGCCACTGGCAGGCGCGAAGACAGGCTATGCGCACTCAAAAAAGAGCTGGGAAGCCGCCTCCATACCATAACGCTTGATGTGCGCGAACGAAAGGCAGTTAAAGCCGCGATTGCCGCCCTGCCCGCCGATTTTTCCGCAGTTGATATATTAGTCAACAATGCTGGACTTGCCCTTGGTTTGTCGCCGTTGCAAGACCAGTTGGAAGATGATTTGCAGCAAATGATTGAAACCAACATCATGGGCGTAGTGCATTGCACCCGCGAGCTGCTCCCCGCCATGATAGCGCGGCGCAGTGGGCATATCGTGAATATCAGCTCAATCGCGGGAACTTACCCCTACCCCGGTGGCAATGTATATGGCGCGACCAAGGCGTTCGTAACGCAATTTTCGCTTAATCTTCGTGCTGATGTTCTGGGTAAAAATATCCGCGTCACCAATATAGAACCGGGGATGTGCGACACTGAATTTTCCACTGTGCGCTTTCATGGCGACCAAAACAAAGCCGATAGCGTTTATGAGGGAATGCAGCCGTTAAGCGCGGAAGATATAGCAAACACCATACTCTGGACAATCAGCCAACCGCCGCATGTGAACATCAACCGCGTGGAAATTATGCCCACACAACAAGCCTTTTCGCCATTTGCGGTCAGTCGTGAGTAATAACCTATTTCTTCAGCAAAACGGCGGCAAAAAATCCGTCCATACCGTCAATTTCCGCGAGGTGACAAGGCAGTGTGCGAACTTCGCCTCGCTTGGTTATGCACTCTTTCAAACCACCAAGAATTGCTGGGTCAACAGGCATTAGCGACACATCCTTGCGCTCGGCGAGGATGCTGGTAATTTGCTGCTCGCCCTCTTCTGGTTGCAGCGAACACACGGCATAAACCAGAGTGCCGCCCGACTTCAAAATATTCAGCGCGTGACGCAGCAATTTCGCCTGCGTTTCCACTAGCCGCGCAATTTCCTCTGGCTTTCTGTGCCACGCAACATCAGGGTGACGGCGCAGCGTCCCCGTTGCTGAACATGGCGCGTCAAGCAATATCGCGTCTGGCGCAAAGGCGGGCAGCCAGTTTGAAGCATCAGTGGTTACATATTCCGCCTGTAGTTTAAGGCGATGAACATTGGTTTTGAGCATGGCGATGCGCTCTTTGGAGCGATCCACCGCGGAAACCTTCGCGCCCGCCGTTGCCAACTGCGCGGTTTTCCCACCGGGTGCGGCGCACAGGTCAATCACCCGTTTATCCTGTACATTTCCAAGCAAACGGGCGGGAATCGTCGCCGCCATATCCTGCACCCACCAGCTACCTTCGGAAAAGCCTTTTAGGTGAGTGATATTTTTCGCATCACGCAGGCGCACCGAGCCAGTGGGCAAAACCACTCCGCCCAGATCCGCCGCCCAAGCCGCAGGGTCAGATTTCACGGTTATATCCAGCGGTGGCTCAGTCAAGTGCATCGCGGCAATTTTGCGCGTAGTTTCCGCGCCATACGCCTTTTCCCATGAATTCCACAACCAATCTGGCGTGTTTAGCTTTTCCGCGTCCTGCTTGGCTATTATATCCGCCCCTTCGCGCACCACGCGCTTGAGAACGGCGTTCACCAAGCCGCCAAGCTTTTCCATGCGGATTTGCTTGGTCATTTCAACTGCGGAATGAACAGCAGCATGGGGCGGGGTTTGCAGCCAGATTAGCTGCGCGATTCCCAACCGCAGAATATGGGTAATGCGCGATGATTTTGTAGGCAGAGGGCGATCCATCAGCGCGGCAATCAGCGCGTCAATCTGCCCCAAACGGCGCAACACGGTTTTCACGATAAGCTGTGAAAAAGCGCGGTCAGACGGACTCATACTGGCGAAATGGCGGTCAATCCCCCACGCCGTGTCCAGCGGCTTGCCCTTATCCAGCGTATGCACCAGCGCGGAAAGCGCACAGAGCCTAGCATTTGTGGGCATAGAAGTTTCAGAAATATTCTTTGGCGTTGTGTTCATTTGGATGTTATGGCATATTAAATGCAAATAATGAAGAGGTATTTATGGAACAGGAACCAGAAATCAGAAGCCAGAAATCAGAAGAAGAAAAAAAGGCAAAAAAACAGCCAAAAAATGATAACGCCGAGCATGGCGGGCGCGGCGGGCTTGATCCTGTGCGCTTCGGCGATTATGAAATCGCTGGCAAATGCGTTGATTTTTAAGCAAAAAACTAATTACAAGAAGGCTTTGCAGGCAGCCTTGAAAACGCCCAGTCAGTAAGGCGCGGCGACAAGCAAGCAATCCACCATAGCGGCAAATACAACCCAAGTGGAAAGGCTATGCGTCCGCGCCGTTTTTCCAGTCCGCGTGCAATAATTTTCGCGGCTTTTTCGGCGGTCATGATAAACGGCATCGGGAAATTATTCACCGCAGTCATCGGCGTTCTGATATATCCGGGGCAAATGACGCTGACGCTAACCCCCCGCGATAGCAAAACTCCGCGTAGCGATTCGCCGTAATAGCGCACGCAGGCTTTGCTCGCGCTATAGGCAGGTGAGCTAGGCAGAGCGCGGATTCCCGCCAGCGAACTCATAATAGCAATTTGCCCAGACTTGCGTCCTAGCATCGGCGCAATTGCTGGTTGTATGCTGTTGATAACGCCGTCTATATTGGTGGCAAAAATGCGCTTTACCTGTTGCACGCTTTCGCCGCCACCGCCCGTTCCCGCGGAAATCCCAGCATTGGCAATCAGCAAATCCAGCGGCGAGATTTTATCGGCTTCCTCCACCCAATTTTTCATAGAGATTTCGTCGGTTACATCAATTATTTTGCTATAAACCACCGCGCCATTTTTGCGGCATATTTCGGCGGTTTTTTCCAGATTATCAGCGTTCCTGCCCTGTAAATGCAGGGTGTTTCCCGCCCGCGCATAGCGCACAGCCAGAGCCGCGCCCAGCCCGCTGCTCGCGCCAGTAATCAAAATATTCCGTGGCATTTTCATAAAATATTAACCATGAGTGTGTTATAGCTTGAGGTAGGATATTATATAACAGAAGAAAAAGCAGGAATAAATGCCTAATAAAAAATCAATTTGTGTGTTTTGTGGTGCGTCTAATAGCGTTGATAAAAAATTCTTGGAAGTTGGCGAAGAATTTGGAAAATTGCTGGCTGCTCGCGGGATAAACCTTGTTTATGGTGGCGGTGATTGCGGGGTTATGGGTGCAGTTGCCAACTCCACCATGAAGGCTGGCGGTCATGCGATTGGCGTGTTTCCGCGCTCACTTCGTAACATTGAAAACGAGCATCAATCGCTAACTGAAATCACCATCGTGGACACCATGCACGAGCGCAAACAAAATATGTTTGACCGTTCGGATGCTTTTGTAGTGTTTCCGGGGGGCTTTGGCACGATGGATGAAATGTTTGAAATTCTGACATGGAAACAGCTATTGCTGCATGACAAACCTGTGGTTATTTTCAACTATCAGGGATATTGGAATCCGCTAATCGCCCTGATGAAAAACATCATTGAGGAAAAATTCGCCAAGCCAGAAGTGGCAACCTATTACCATGTGGTCGATAACCTCGAACAGATTATCGATGTCCTTGGGTATTAGGTTTTTCTAGGTTTTGCTCGTCATGCCCGCTTTACGCGGGCATCTAGGGATAAAAAAGCAGACTGTATTTGTTGCCCTAGATCCCGTGTCAAGCACGGGATGACAGTCATTGGATTAGGTAAAAATATTATACCAAAGCCCCATGACAATGCTTATATTTCTTGCCGCTACCGCATGGGCATGGCTCATTGCGTCCAACTTCTGGCACATCAACATTATCACCATGCGTTTCAAACATCTTGCGCGTTGGCGCATCAGGAAGCGGAGTTGGCGGATGCTCAAAATGAATTTCCAGATGCGAAATGCGGGTAACCACCAGCTCGCGCAAGAAACCAAGCATTTGCTCAAACAGGCTGAAAGCTTCCTGTTTATATTCGTTCAGCGGGTCGCGCTGCCCATATCCGCGCAAATGTATCCCTTGACGAAGATGATCCAGTGACAGCAAATGCTCTTTCCATAATTGGTCAAGCGTTTGCAGCAACACGCGCTTTTCGGCGGTTTGCATCATCTGCTCGCCGTATTTTTCAAACTTCGCGGCGAAATGCTGAGCGGTTGCTTTTTCCAAGCGGTCTTTTATTTCAAGGTCGGCAATGCCCTCTTCCTTCGCCCAATTCTGCATAGGAAGATGCAAGCCAAAAATGCGAAACACCTCTTTTTCCAAGCCTTCCGCGTCCCACGCATCGGCGTAAGATTTCGCAGGGATATGAAGTGCCACCAGATTTTCTATAATCTCACCGCGCATTTCAGAAACTGTTTCGGAAACCGATTCCGCCTCCATCAGCTCAATGCGCTGCTCATAAATCACCTTGCGCTGATCGTTCATCACATCGTCATATTTCAGCAGGTTTTTACGCATTTCATAGTTCCGCGCTTCCACCTTTTGTTGTGCGCGTTCAATGGCTTTGTTCATCCATGGGTGGAAAATCGCCTCGTCTTCTTTCATGCCGAGTTTTTGCAGCAAGCCGTCAATGCGTTCGCTGCCGAAAATCCGCATCAAATCATCCTCCAACGAGAGGAAAAATTTGGACGCGCCAAGGTCGCCCTGCCGCCCAGCGCGACCGCGCAGCTGGTTGTCAATGCGGCGCGATTCGTGGCGTTCCGTGCCGATTACGAATAGTCCGCCAGCTTCTAGCACTTTTTGCTTATCAGCCTCAACTTTAGTGCGGATAGAGGATTCGAGAACTAGAGAATTCGAGTCATCTAGTCCTCTAGTCCTCTTTTCCTCGTCAATCATCATTTCCGCATTACCACCTAGCATAATATCCGTCCCGCGCCCTGCCATGTTGGTGGCGATGGTCACCGCCTCTGGTCGCCCCGCGTGTGCGATGATATAGGCTTCCTGCTCATGATAGCGAGCATTGAGAACATTATGTTTAATCTTCTCTTTCTTCAGCATTTCCGCCAGCATTTCCGATTTTTCAATAGAAACTGTGCCGACGAGAACTGGCTGCCCTTTTTCATGTGCCGCTTTAATTTCCTTGATTACGGCACGGAATTTTTCCTCCGCTGTGCGGTAAATTTCGTCGTGTGCGTCAACGCGGCTAACCGCAACATTGGTCGGAATATCAATAACTTCCAGCTTGTAAATATCGCGGAATTCGCCCGCTTCGGTCATCGCCGTACCCGTCATGCCCGAAAGTTTTGGATACATGCGGAAATAATTTTGGAAGGTGATCGACGCCAGCGTTTGATTTTCATTTTGAATTTTAACGCCTTCTTTGGCTTCCAACGCCTGATGCAAGCCATCAGAGAACCTGCGCCCTTCCATCATCCGCCCTGTGAATTCGTCAATAATAATCACCTTGCCGTTATTTACGATATAATCCACATCCGCCGTATATAGCGTCCGCGCCCGCAAAGCTTGGTTAGTGTGATGCACCAGCCCAACATTATCAATGTCATAAAGCGACGCATTTTCGCCCAGCATCCCCGCCGCCGCCAGCAACTCTTCCATTTGCTGCACACCCGCTTCTGTAAGCGTTACGCTGCGTTGCTTTTCGTCTTTTTCGTAAGCATCAGTGCTAAGCTTCGCCACCAGCTTGTCCACGATGGTGTAAAGCTCAGAATTATCCTCCGTCGGCCCCGAAATAATCAGCGGTGTTCGTGCTTCGTCAATAAGGATGGAATCCACCTCATCCACAATCGCGTAATTAAACGGGCGATGCACCATCGCCTCGCGGTTGAATTTCATATTATCGCGTAAGTAATCAAACCCCAGCTCGTTATTAGTGGCATAAGTTATATCGCAGTTATAAGCGATTTTGCGCTCGTGGTCGTCCATGCCGCCCGTGATGCAACCAACGGTCAGCCCCAAAAATTCATGGAGCTTGCCCATCCACGCCGAGTCACGCCGCGCCAGATAATCATTCACCGTCACCACATGCACGCCTTTGCCAGAAAGCGCGTTGAGATACGCCGCCAGCGTACAAACCAGCGTTTTGCCCTCGCCCGTTCGCATTTCCGCGATCATACCCTTGTGTAGAACCATCCCGCCTATAAGCTGCACATCAAAATGGCGCATTCCCAGCACGCGTTTCCCCGCTTCGCGCACAGTGGCAAATGCGTCAGGAAGCAAGCTATCAAGCGATTCACCAGCGGAAAGCCGTTCGCGCAGCCAAGTCGTGCGCCCGCGAAGCTCATCATCCGACAGACGACCAACCTGCGCCTCAAGCGTATTAATCTGCTGCACCCGAGGTTGCAGTGATTTTACGAAGCGTTCATTGGCAGAGCCAAATAATTTTTTTGCGAGTTTGTTTAGCATGGAGGCTTAAGTAGGATTTTATTTGCACAAAGTCAATGGCTAGAATAAGAATGTCACATGAGAAAATTTTACAACAGCATTTTGTCCCCGATATTAGTGCTTTTCGCGCTGACTTCCTGCACGCAAAGCCCAGCGCAAGTCGCGCTTAAAGGGCAGGAAAGCTACACCAAAAATGCCGTGCGGACAGGTTCTGGCAGCTCTTTTTTGCCAATTTCTTCTGCACCTTCTATGCCTGCTAACATTCCGCAAAATACCGTGCAAGCAGCCGAATATAACTCAGTCGGCGTTAGTGATTTAGCACCACCAACAAAAACAACCCTAGCTCAAAAAAAAACTAGTGAATTAGCAAAGCCAGCGGAAAAATCACTAGATAAACCAACAGAAAATTCGCAAAAGCTAGCGGAAAAACCTACAGAAAAACCCACACAAAATCTAACCGAAAAACCAATTGAAAAAGCCAATATAAATTCATGGACGAATAAACCGCGCAGTGATAACGAGCAAAAACCAACTGGCACTGGCGAATTTGAATGGCCAGTTGAGAGCCGAAAAATCATCTCCTCATTTGGTGACAAAGGCGCGGGCAAAGCCAATGACGGCGTAAATATCGCCACTAGTGACGGCGAAACGGTGCTAGCAGCCGCCGATGGCGAGGTGGTCTATGTCGGCAGCGACCTTGCGGGCTATGGCAATATGGTCATCATCAAGCACGAAAACAATAAATCCACCAGCTACGGGCATTTGGGGCGTGTTAGCGTCGATAAATATGCGCGGGTAAAAAAAGGTGATATGATTGGCTCGGCGGGTGCGACGGGCAGCGTCAAAACCCCGCAGCTTTTCTTCTCTCTGCGCGTGAACGGCTCACCAGTCGACCCGACAAAATATATGGGCGGCTGATGAAAAAAACTTCTGCATTCGGCGCAAGCTATAAACAGGTGGAAATTGGCGAGATAATCAATGTCGCCACTGACGCGCCGCTGGTTTTAGAGTGTGGCATTGCCGTTTCCAATATCCCGATTGCCTATCAGACTTATGGAAAATTAAACGCTGCAAAAAGCAATGTCGTCCTCATTTGCCACGCGCTGACGGGTGATCAATATGTCTGCGGAACGCACCCCGTCACTGGCAAAGACGGCTGGTGGGACAGAATGGTCGGCGCGGGAAAACCAATTGACACCGACAAATATTTTGTCGTCTGCGCCAATGTCATCGGCAGTTGCATGGGGTCTTTCGGGCCGAAGGAAACAAACCCAGAAACGGGAAAAGCTTATGGGCTTGCCTTCCCTTTCATCACCATCGCCGATATGGTGAAAACGCAAGGTTTATTGCTGGACGCGCTGGGCATTGACAAAATATTTTGCGCCATTGGCGGATCAATGGGCGGAATGCAGGTTCTGGAGTGGGCAACGCGCTATCCACAGCGACTATCCGCCGCCATGGTAATCGCCACTGCCACCCGCCAATCCGCGCAAAACATAGCCTTTCACGAAATCGGGCGGCAAGCAATTATGGCCGATCCTGACTGGTGCGATGGGAACTATATCTCCGAGCATAAATACCCAAGCAAAGGGCTGGCGGTGGCAAGGATGGCGGCGCATGTCACCTATCTTTCGGAAACCATGCTACAGGATAAATTCGGGCGGCATCTACAGAATAAAGACGGATATACTTACGGTTTTGACGCCGATTTCCGTATTGAAAGCTATCTGCGCCATCAGGGCATCAGCTTTGTGGAACGCTTTGACGCCAATTCGTATCTATACCTCACCCGCGCCGCCAGCTATTTTGACCTAACCGAAGGCGGAGCGCGAAAACTTAGCGATGTTTTTAATGACACTAAAATCCGCTTCTGCGTTATGTCATTTACCAGCGATTGGCTGTATTCCTCCAGCGAAAGCCGCAATCTCGTTCGCGCCCTCAACGCCGCTCGCGCCGATGTCAGCTTCACCGAAATCGTAAGCGACAAAGGGCATGATTCCTTCTTGCTCGACATTCCCGATTTTGACAATGCCGTTCGCGGCTTTTTGCAAGGCTCAGCGGAGATTTTTAAGGTTGATTAACAGCTTTACATCCAAGAAAAAATAATATATACTATCAACATATAGTATATACTTTATGGAGATAACTAATGAAGGAAGTAGCCACCGCCAAGCTATTCAAAAATGGGAATTCGCAAGCTATTCGCCTGCCAAAGCAGTTTCGCTTTGAAGGCGATGAAGTGCTTATCCACCGCGAAGGGAAGAAGATAGTTATTGAATCATTAGTAAAGAAAAAAAGCAGGTGGGATAAATTTTTTTCTGATACTACAATAGTTCCCGATGATTTTCTTGCTAACAGGAATGATGCTCCTCCACAAAAAAGGAAGCTATTCTGATGTATATGCTAGACACTGACATTTGCAGTTATTTAATAAAAAAACGCCCTACCAATATACAATCCACTTTAGATGAACTTGATGAGGATGATGTTGTTATATCAGTAATAACAGAAGCGGAACTTCTTTATGGAGTGGCAAAATATCCAGAAAACAAGAAGCTAAATAACCTTGTTCGTGAGTTTCTAAAAACTATAACTATACTCGATTGGGATGCTGACGCCGCCAAGGAATATGCCGTTTTGCGCTCTCACCTAGAGAAAAAAGGCAAGCCAACTGGCAATATGGATATGATGATTGCCGCCCATGCACTGAGCATAAAAGCAATTTTAGTCAGTAATAACTTGCGCCATTTTGCCAATGTGCCTAAACTAAAAACCGAAAACTGGGTTTAGCATGAACAATCTCCGTCCCGACCTACGCGCCATCGCCGATATGGTTACCCCCGCCGCCAGCGTGCTTGATGTTGGTTGTGGCGAGGGTGATTTATTGTCGTATTTACAGCAAGAAAAACAGATTGTCGGGCGCGGCATCGAACTTTCGCAAAGCGGCGTAAATCGCTGTATTTCGCGCGGGCTTTCAGTGATTCAGGGTGACGCGGATATTGACCTGTCATACTACCCCGACAACGCCTATGATTTTGTGGTGTTAAGCCAAACTCTGCAAACGCTGCGCCAGCCAAAAGAAGTTTTGCAAAATCTGGTGCGGATTGGCAAACACGCGATTGTCTCTGTGCCAAATTTCGGACATTGGAAAAACCGCCTCTACCTCGCAGTAAATGGCAGGATGCCAGTCACCCGCAGCCTAAGCTATCAGTGGTACGACACACCAAATATCCATTTTTGCACACTCACCGATTTTGTCCGCCTGTGCGAAAGCTTGAATTTCACCGTGGAAAAAAGCTTGTTCGTAACCGAAACTGGCGTTTCCTCCGCCGTTTCCAAACACCCTATCTCCGCCAATCTCTTCGGACAACACGGCATTTTCATGGTGCGGAAATAGAGCAGGCTATCACGGCGGCTTCATAAATTATTGATAATAAAAATAATGATTATAATACAATCAGTTAACGCAATGTGCTGTCATGCCAGCGAAGGCTGGCATCCATGCCTATCTGCAAGCGTTGTGGCTAATTGTTTGGCATGGATACCGCCCTACGGCGGTATGACTACCTCTAAATGTAATACTTTATGAAACCGCCGTGAGCAGGCTATACTATTTCGACTTGAAAGATTATAGCCTACGCTCTCATGGATTTTACTATAATGAAACATTCCACCCTAATGTTGAGTTTGCTATATCAACCCAAGATCTGCCTTCTGCGCTGGTTTTTTCGATCTTATCAGCAAGGCTTTTAAGATCCGTAGAATTATAAAGTAAAGATTTTGCCGTATCCACATCTGGTGCTTGCAACAAAACATTTGCCAAAATATCTAATTTATTTCCAGCAGAAGTTCTGTATAATCGCTCCAATTGAGTATTATCAAAAATAAATGAAGTTTTACGAAAATTATTATTAAAATATCCTTGCACAAAGAGTACCACATCATCGTTAGTGCTTTTTGCCAAGCCTTCAACAGAGCCGTTAATAAACTTTCTCATTTTTTCTTCCAGAAAACAATCGTATCGCCCAAGACTATTTGACAGAAAATCTATTGCCGAAACTGCTCGCTCAACACTTGCTATATCGTTCAGAGACTTTAATTTACTAGCTACTCTTGTAGCATATTCTTTATAATTTCTGTATATCCTAAGGTTTTTTAATCGCTCTAATTGCTGATCTACATAGTCATTTATATCACCAGAATTCTCACTCATACTGCCTCCTTATTGCTTAATCCTAAAAAGCCTACATATGAGCAGACCGCCGATATTATGTGCTTAGTTACGGACAAAGAAAAGTGAAGATTTTGTGACAAATTAGTTAATTTTACTAAAACTCCACCAGCACAGCCGCGCAAAGCTCGCGCAACTGTGGATTTCGCAAATCCTCCGCTCTCAAGCTTTCTGGGTAATATTTTCTGGCTATGGTTTCCAGCTTGGCGATTTTTTGCGCGTCCACCAGTGCGTCACTATTTTCCCGTAAAGCGGCAATTTGTGCGTCCGTCATCGGCAATCGTAGGCGCAAACAGGCTGGCCCACCGCCATTTTGCATACTTTGCCGCAAATCCAGAGATTGCACATCGGAAAAATATTTCCGCATCAATTTCGCCGCTTTGCCGCCGTAAAGAATTTCTATCTCCTGCGGCGCGATGACCGCCAGCTCGCCGCCCTTCTTGCTCACAATCTGGCTATTGAAAAAATAGCTATTAACCGCCTCTTCCAGCCGCAAATCTTCCTCGCTAATAACAATAGTTTGCAGAGTTGCGCCATTATTCACCGCGCTATACGCCGCCGCAATTTTCGCAATATCAGCCCGCCCACCCGCATAAGCTTTTTCATGCACCAGCAGCAAATTCAAATGACTAACCGCGATGACATCATTATGAAAAACCCCCGCCGCAATCGCCTCTGCGCTTTGCTCAAGAAACAAAACTCTATCTTCTGGCAATTGGTGCTGGGCGGCGAGTTGCTGTGAAGCGGCGAGATTTTGCCGACCACCATAAACAAAAATATGCAAGCCAGCGGCGTCATGCGAGAGCGCAAGGCGCATGTGGTTCGCCGCCCCCTCATCACGAAAGCCAAGCCTTGCCTCCAGCGGCGTATGAATGGTTGCTTGCGGAACAGCTTCAAAAATTTTCGTGAGGGCTTCATGCGTTGCCGCAGCTTCAATGCGCCGATGCTCGTTACTGTGCAAATTAGCGGTGGTTATGTGCAGCAAACCATCCGCGCTATCAACGCTCGGCGCGATTGTCGCCGCATTAGCAACCCACATGGCAGAGGATGACGCGGCTTTTTCCAATAGCGCAAGCGGCGCATTTTCAAGGCTAAAGCCATGCGCGGCGAGCATCGGCAAATGCGGGCGCAGTTGCGGCGGAAGAACGCCCACCACCTGCCCCAAATCCAGCAATTCTTGCATTAGTGCTAGCACTTGCAAAGCGGCGGCAAGTGGGCTAGACTGCGCTCCACGATTGCGGCTGGAGGCGATATTATCCGCCGACAATCCGCCGTAATTATGGGTGAGGCTGGGAAACCCAATAAATATAACTTCTTGCGAGTTTGATTTCATAAATGTGCTTAAAAAAAATATATGGCGTTGATTTTGCTACTCTAACCGATGCGGATGAATTTCGCACCGCTTTTTTCGCTAGGAAACTCGCGCTCTGTGACCTTAAAATAATTCATGATGAGTTGCAACAAAGCAGCTTTGATAATGCGCCCGCCGCCATGTTGCTAAAGGGCAAACATTCTGGCGCACCCCATGAAACACCTTTTATCATCCTCGCGCAGTTGCATGGCAATGAGCCAGCGGGCTTGGCGGGTGTTGCGCTTGCCATTGCTCTGGCGCGAGCAGGACTTTTGGAGGCGGATGTTCTGTGCGTTATTGGTAATCCACTAGCGGCGCGACAATATTTTGCAGCATGGGAAAATGCGCCGTCAGCAAGGCAAGAAACCCGTGACGCTTATCGTTGCGGCGTTAGTGTTTCTGGTGATTTGCTGCCCGATGGAAACCGCATTCCCTTTGATTTTCTGACGCGTGCGGAAGTAACGCCGCATATTCAACGATCGCGGGAATTATACTCCCTAGCGCAAAAAGCTTGTGGCATTCTGGATATTCATTCCGCCCGCGGAAACATGGTGTGCATTACCGACCACAAGCGCGATATTGACCTGAAACACAGCCCTATCCGCGCTGTCCTCACCGAGCTTGCCGAGGCGATTTCCGCCAATGCCTCCGCGACTGTCACTGTGCAAACGCTGAAAACCATCCTCTCTCCTCTGCCCAATATAATTTGTCAAACTGGCATTGAGGCAGGACGACATGAGGACGAAAATTCGCCGCATATCGCCGCTGCATTCACCCTAGCCACCTTATATAATCTGGGCATCACAAGCGTTAAACCACTGATGGAAACTGACGACGGAAAATTCACGCGCTATAGCGTTCGCCCGCGCATTACCTACGCTGATTTACTATGCGAAGGCGAACTTACGGCTGATGATATGATATACATGGCGCAGGAGATTGACGGCGAAACTCAAGAATATCAATATGACGAAATGGTAGCGATAAAAAAAGGACAGGTGGTGGCGGTTGCCAAGCCGTCGGGCGCGGTTTTCCGCGCAAACGCTGATTTCTCGGGGATATTTTTTAGCAAATCCGCCGCACTATATGACAAAGACCCAGCCGTTGACCCTTGGCCAGTGGCAGCAAGCAAACTCGCCAAGGTAAAATTTTGCTATCCGTGCGTAGTGTCGCCTACAGAATATAATAGCCGTAACGCGTAGTTAATCCTATCACAACAAGCGACATCGCAATTCGCGGGCGCATAGCAAGGAATCCAGCGGCAAAAACTGTAAAATTAAGCAGTGGCAGCCAAGAAAACAGCAAAAAAACGAAACCAAAGCGCGAGAAAAAATTCTTTGCCCGACTATACTGCTTTTCACTTAGCAAATGGGTAGCATTTTTCTTGTGATATAGCCTGCGTAAAAACACCCCAAGCACAAAATTAAACCCCGCGCCCAAGCTCGCTCCCAGAATAGCAACCACAGCGGCAAGCTGAATGTTATAGCCAAAACCATACATCGCAAAAAATGTTGGTTCAGAAGCCAGCGGAACAAGGCTTGCCGTATGCGCCGCTTCCAGAAAAATATCTAAGTATAAACTCATGCCCAAATTTATGATTTACGCGAAACCACGAATTCCGCCAGCGAACGCAGATTATCAGCGCGTCTGTCAAACACATCCAAATGCGAAATCGCTTGATCTGCTAGGATTTTCGCGTGTTCGCGGGCGCGTTCCACGCCCATTATGGAAACCAAGGTTGCCTTGCCCGCGATTTTATCTTTACGAACGCCTTTGCCCGTCTGATCCCGCGATCCCTCAACATCCAGCAAATCATCGGTAATCTGGAAGGCTAGCCCCATATCATGCGCGTAAGCCCGAAGGAGTTTTCGCATCATGGCGGGTGCTTTGCCCAAAATCGCCCCCGCCTCGCAGGAAACCGCGAATAATTCACCAGTTTTAAGGCGTTGCAAACGGATAATTTCATCAAGCGAAATCTGTTTATGCTCGGCTTCTAAATCCATCATCTGTCCGCCGACCATGCCCCAACTGCCCGATGCCTGCGCGAGAGCAGAAATTATTTCACAACGCACCGCAGGGTCAGAATGAGTGCGCCCATTTGCCAAAACCTGAAACGCAAAAGTCAGCAAACCATCCCCAGCCAGAATCGCCGCCGCTTCGCCATAAACCATGTGGCAAGTTGGCTTGCCACGACGCAATTCGTCATTATCCATGGCTGGTAAATCGTCATGAATTAGCGAATAGGTGTGGATAAACTCAATAGCCGCCGCCACTTCAAAGGCGGAATCCTTGCTAACGCCGAATAAATTACTCGCGCAAACAGTAAGGAACGGGCGCAAGCGTTTCCCGCCACCAAGAGCACTATAGCGCATCGCGTCCAGCACCGTATCTTCCTTGATATTACTGCCATCATTGGCGGGCGTTGCTTGCTTGGTCAGCGAAATAACCGTGTTATTATGGTTATTGGTCGCCCGCAGCAACTCGCCCATGCGTGCGCCGAGGTTTTCTGCTACATAGGAAATTGCATCCTGTAAATTATCGGGAAGTTTTATGACCATGTCTAATTAATTTCAAGAGTTTGAGTTTTCAAATGGTTGAGTGGTAACGCTGCCATCCTTCGCCAGCAAGATGGACTCCACCTTAAGCCGCGCAGATTCAAGCTTTTTCTGGCAATATTCCTTTAGTTCCGTGCCGCGCACATAATCGGCAATGGAGCTTTCCAAATCGCCAGCTCCGCCCTCTAGCTTGCGGACAATCGCCTCCAGCTCTTTTAGTGCGGCTTCAAAAGGAATGTCAGTTTGTGGTGTTTTATTCATAGGAAAATGACTGTAACAAAAAAATTACGCTGGCGCAATAAGCAAGTTGTCATGGCGATTAAAGAACGCTAGCATAGGGGATTAGACTTCCTCAGAAACTCATTTGGCTGAGGAAAGTGCGCCGCAAATGGAGTGCAAAAGCGCAGTGTACACGCTAGTACATGAGCATTTTGCGAGGCTTCATTTGCAAGTAAATTTTCCAGACAAATGAGTTTATGAGGAAGTCTATTGTTTAGCTGTGAAAATCTAAGCTGCACCCGCGGCGAGAAGAAAATATTTGAGCATCTGGGCTTTTCGCTGGCGGAGGGTTCTTTGCTGCTGCTTAAAGGTGCGAATGGCACGGGAAAAACCACGCTTATAAAGCTGCTGGCTGGCTTGATTGCTCCCGATGTGGGAACGGTGTTATGGGACGGCAAACCCATAAAAGACAATGCGGATTTCAAGCGCGATTTGATGATGATTGGGCATAAAAGCGGGGTTAAATCCGACGCGACAGTCTATGAAAATCTGCGATTTTGGGGAAAATTATTTGACAGCGAAATGTTGATACCCGCCGCACTTTCATTTTACAATCTAACAAAATTTTCCGATGTTCCCGCCGCCCAGCTTTCCGCTGGCTGGCAGCGGCGCATTGCGCTGGCGCGGTTGATTGTTTCGCCTTGCAAACTTTGGCTGCTCGACGAACCAACCAATTTTCTGGATGAAGAGGCAGTGATACTTACCGCGAGCCTAATTGAATCGAGAGTAAAACAGGGCGGAATTGTTATCGCCGCGTCGCATATCATGAATTCCGCCGTTGCCGCCCATAATTTGTTTATGGAAGATTTCGCACCACATGCTAAAGCTCAGCATACGGCACAAAAAGAGGAAATATCATAATGCTAAAAAAAATAGTAATTGCCAGTCATAATAGCGGAAAATTGCGCGAAATTGGCGAGCTACTCGCGCCGCTAGGGATGGCGGTTGTTTCTGCTGGTGAGCTTGGGGTGGATGAGCCAGAGGAAACAGGGCTAACATTCGCCGAAAACGCCGCGCTTAAAGCCCGTAATACCGCGCTAAAAACTGGGCTTGCCGCCCTTGCCGATGATTCTGGGCTGGCAATTCCCGCACTAGACGGGCTACCCGGAATTTACTCGGCAAGATGGTCGATAAACAAAGATTTTCTTCCCGCTTTTTCGCGTATTGAAAAAGAATTAGCGCAACGCGGAATTAGCAATGCAAACGGCGTTGATGCTTATTTTGTTTGCGCCTTATGCCTTACCCTTCCCGATGGCACAGAAGAAATATTTGAGGGACGAATTGACGGAAAACTAACCTTTCCGCTGCGCGGCGAGCATGGTTTTGGCTATGACCCGATTTTCACGCCAAATGGCTACAACGAAACCTTCGCCGAAATGGACGCCGCCGAAAAACATAAAATTAGCCACCGCGCACGGGCTTTTACAAAATTTATCAAATGGTTATCAAAATACAATGAGCAATAAAACAATGTTTTTTGTGATAGCATAATATTACGATTTAGGGTACAATTGTAGGCAGATTATATAAAAGGAAATCTAAAAATGACAGAGGTACAACTAACTCTCAATCTTCCAGATAGCTTGGCACAAGCGGCGATGAGTGCTGGCTTGTTGCTTCCTGATGCCATTGAAAAAATGTTAGACGAAGCGTTGCGTCAGCGAGCAATAGATAGTTTCTTCGTTGCCGCCGATAAGCTTTCCACGGCTAATTTTCCGCCTATTACATTGCAAGATATACAAAATGAAGTTGCCGCATATCGCATTGAAAAAAAATCAGGCAACTCTTAATGAAGTTGGTACTTGATACAAATGTTATAATATCTGGAGTGATATGGGGAGGCATACCTCGTAAGCTGTTGGATTTAGCTAGAGATAAGCATGTTTATTTATATACTACACCAGAACTACTTGCAGAACTTGCTGATGTTCTTTCCCGAGATAAATTTGCAAAAATACTTAATTCATTTGCATTATCCCCAGAATCAATAATGTATGGTTATTCAGTTTTGGCAAATACTATTCCAAGTATTATGATACGAAGAGTTGTTCCCTTAGATGCTGATGATGACATAGTAATAGCCTGTGCCATTGCCGCGCACGCGAATATAATAGTTACTGGCGATAGCGATTTATTGGTTCTAAATCCATTTCAAGATATAGCTATACTAAAACCATCCCAAGCCTTACAAAAACTCTCAAATTTTATAATAAACTAATGAGAAAAAAAATGAAATTCCTTGCCTTTGCTGCCTCGCACCGCCCTGATTCACTCAATCGCAAGCTGGCTTTATGCGCGGTGGATGCAATGCGCGGGCTTGGCGCGGAGGTTGAGTTTGTGGAATATAGCGAGTTTGACATGCCGCTTTATAGCGCGATGATAACCGACACACCGCCAGCCGCCCATACGCTGGCAACGCTCGCAAAAAACGCGGACGGAATTATTCTCTCAATGCCAGAATATAACTGGTCGTTTCCTGCCAATCTGAAAAATATTATTGATTGGCTTTCCACGATCAGCCCTGCGCCGCTGGCGGGAAAAACCATATTGCTTATGTCAGCAACGACGGGCGGGCGCGGCGGAATTCTTGGCTTGCAGCAAGTTAAAACTCCGCTGGAACATCTGGAAATGTTTATATTTAACCGCGTATTTCCACTCGCCTATGCACAAAATGCTTTTTCTGAAAACGGTGAATTAACAGACGAAACACAAAAAACACTATTATCTGGCATCATAAAAGACTATCATGCCTTCACTAAAAAACTTTCATAAGGAGAAAACTATGCGCCGCTTTATATTATCCGCAGTTGCTATTGCTTCCGCTTTTTCAATATCTGCGCCGAGCCTTGCCGCTGATAAATACGAATTTGACAAATCGCACACGCGCATTTTGTTTTTCGTAAATCACCTTGGCTTTTCCGATATGGTTGGCGAATTCACCGATTATGACGGCGGCTTTAATTTTGACCCACAAAAACCAGAAGACAGCAGCGTTAATGTCACCCTAAAACCAACGGGCATCCGCACCAGCAGCGCGAAGCTAGACAGCGAGTTGCAGGGCGATAAATTCTTCAAATCCGACAAATTCCCTACCATCCAATTTGTGAGCAAGAGCATCAAGGTAACAGGCGCGAATACTGGCGAAATCAGCGGTGATTTAACCCTGCTTGGCGTCACCAAACCCGCCACCATCAGCGTACATTTCAACAAGGCGGATTACCACCCATTTACCAAGGATTTTGTGGCAGGTTTTAGCGCAACCGCAAAAATAAAACGCTCGGATTTCGGCATGGCGGAATATTTGCCGCTAGTTGGCGATGAAGTGCGCCTTGAAGTGCAAACCGAAGGCGTTAATGTTGACCGCAAAAAGATTGAGGAAATAAAGCGTAAATAATTTTATGACTATTACACATAGCTGTCACCCCGCACTTGTTGCGGGGTCTGGAGCTAAAAAATCTCTCAATTATATTATTCCCAGACCCCGCAACAAGTGCGGGGTGACAATCTTGTTTTTTATTGCTTTAATATTATTTTCCCTCCTCTCCCTACCCTCTTACGCACAAAATACACAAAATATGGTGCGGGCGGAGCTGGTGGCGGATAGGGCAAAAATTTCTGTAATTCTCCACCACCCAGAGGGTTGGCATACATACTATAAAGATGCTGGCGATGCGGGGCTTCCCACAACGCTGGAGTGGAAACTGCCAGAGGGTTTTTCAGCTAGTGAAATAGACTGGCCGCCACCGCAGACATTTTCCGAAAACAGACTTACCACCTATGGTTATAGCGGGCATGTTGTACTACCAGTTACCATTTACGCACCAGAAACTGCACAAAATTCCACCTATAAAATCAGCGTTACCGCCAAATGGCTCGCCTGCAAAGATATTTGCATTCCCGAACAGCAAGAGCTTTCCATTGATTATAAGCCAACCGCAGTTCCTGCGCTAACGCTTCGCGTTCCGCAGGATGACAAAGCCCTACTTCTCGCCATTTCCCTCGCCCTTCTCGGCGGTTTGGTGCTTAATCTGATGCCCTGCGTGCTACCTGTTCTGTCGCTTAAAGCCTTGGCATTGGTGAAAAAATCTGGGCGCGAACGAGCGCATACGGCGCGGCATGGCGTGGCTTATACGCTGGGAATTTTGCTGTCATTTGCGGTTATTGCCGCCCTGCTCATCGCTCTACAACAATCTGGCGAGGCGGTGGGCTGGGGCTTTCAGATGCAATCGCCCGCCTTTGTTGGGTTTTTAATCTATTTATTATTCCTTGTGGGTTTAAGCCTTTCTGGCGTTTTTCACCTGCCTGTTTTACTTGGCGGCGTTGGTGGAAATCTTGCTGGCGAAGCGTCTTTGCGCGGCAGTTTTTTTACAGGCATCCTCGCCACGCTAGTTGCCACGCCGTGTACTGCGCCGTTTATGGCTTCCGCCGTTGGCGCGGCACTAACCATGCCGCCATGGGCGGCGATGCTGGTTTTCCTGTCGCTTGGCTTTGGGCTGGCTCTGCCCTTTCTGCTGATTAGCATTTTCCCGTCGACTTTACGCTTTTTGCCGAAACAAGGCGCGTGGATGGTGCGCTTCAAGGAATTTCTGGCGTTTCCCATGTATGGCTCGGTTATTTGGCTCTTGTGGGTGCTGGGTTTGCAAGCGGGAATTGGCGCGGTCGCACTCGTGCTTATTGGTTTATTGCTACTTGTTTTCGCTCTGTGGCTGCAAAACTTACGCTTTTTGGCGATTATCGCCGCCGCCTTGTTCGCCGTATTTTCCCTAACCATTATCTCACCACAACCAACAAAAACGGAAGGAATTGCCTATTCCAAACAGGCATTGGAAAGCCTTCGCGCCGAAGGAAAGCCAGTGTTTGTCGATGCCACGGCGGCGTGGTGCATCACCTGTCAGGTGAATAAAAAACTGGTGCTAGACAGCGCGGAGGTGCAAGCGGCATTTAAGGAAAAAAACATCGTGTTCATGGTTGCCGATTGGACGAATAGAAACGCGGAAATAACCGCGTTTTTGCAAGCTTTTGGCTATAATGGCGTGCCGCTTAATGTGTTTTACCCAGCTGGCGGCGAGCCTATCGTCCTGCCACAGATACTAAGCAAAGAAACTGTTATAACGACAATCACGCAATAATTTTTTGCAAAAACCGCATTTCATCCCCCGCTATAAACAAAATATTAACCGTTATGGTTGATTATATATTAGGTTATACAATGTAACTCACCTTACGCAGCCTAGTACATCAAAGGCTGTCATCCCGCACTTGTTGCGGGATCTGGAAAGAAAAGCATAGCTTTTCTCTTGCTTGAAATAGCCAAGCAAGCCAGACCCCGTTATAAAAACGGGGTGACAACTGAGGGGATGGCTGCTTTGCGTAATGTGACAATGTAACGAGTGGATAATATCATGACTGACGGTTGGCAAATCGCAAAAACTCCAGAAAATGAAGCAGCAAGGCTCATGGCGTTGCAACGCTATATGGTGATGGATACATTGCCCGAGGAGGCTTTTGACCGCATCACCCGCCTTGCCTCGCATATCCTAAAAACCCCGATTGCGCTGGTTTCACTGGTGGACGGCGACCGCCAATGGTTCAAATCCCACCACGGCATTGACGCAACACAAACCCCGCGTGATATGGCGTTTTGCGCTCATGCTATTTTGCAGCAGGATGTTTTGATTGTTCCTGACGCGACGAAAGACGAAAGATTTCGCGCTAATCCCCTAGTGGTATCCGACCCGAAAGTTTGTTTTTACGCTGGCGCACCGCTGACCACCCCAGACGGCTTTAATATCGGCACTTTGTGCGTAATTGACCGCGAGCCGCACGATAGTTTATCCGCAGAGAACAAACTAATTCTGCAAGATTTAGCGGCACTGGTGATTGACGAGCTAGAGTTTCGCAGTGCCAGCAAACGCGCCTTCCAAGCCAATCAAACCAAAACTAAATTCATCGCCACTATGAGGC
>SXRF01000055.1 GCA_005792635.1 Rickettsiales bacterium | reverse complement strand
CCTAGTTTTTTGAACTAGGACTTTTAATTTTCGGAAACACGCACAATATCACCTAATTTGCTGCGCCTTGGACTTACGCAAACTAGTTCATTGTGCATAATTTTTCATATGCGTCGCAAATGATATTGTGCTGCTAATTTCAACAACTTGCCAACTCCGAAAGAATTGGTTCGCTGCGACACAACACCACCTGCGCTTAAATGCTCTTCACACTATCAAATTACAGCTAAGAGAGAAACTCTTCCTAGCGAAGAAGCTGTTTGACCAGCTGTCTGCGGGATGGCTTTTATGGCGAATCTCTTTCGCATAGTCAAGCAGGAAAATGCATTTTTTTCACTTTTTTTTCACTTTTTTGTGAAAGCAAGGATTAGCAAGGGTTACAGAGCGCATTCACTCCTCATAAATATCTTTTCTATGACCAATTGCAGTAATCGTAACCAATCTTTTATCAGAATCTATACAATAAACAACTCGGTAATCGCCAACCCGTATTCTTCGCAGCCCCAAATAGTTAAAGCGCAAAGGTTTTCCAAATAGCTGTGGGTCGGTTACAAGCTTTTTTTCTATCGCTTTTTGCACTTGCGACTTCACGGCTTTAGGCAAAGCTGGTATATCGTGCTTTTTAACCTGCTCAAGATATTCTATTTCGAACATTATTTCCACGCTTCGTCATGCGAATAGCGTTTTTTACTGCTTTTCAGTCGATTTTCTGACAATTTGGAGAAATAACGGTCTTCCTCTAATGACAAGCCGATTTCTATCATTTCCTTGGCGGCAAGAGACATTGATTTTTTGCCAACTCGCGCAAAAGAAGACAGTATCTCATGCAGAGATTCATCAAGCGTCACATTTATTCGCGGATTTTGCGTAACCATAACCTCATCCCTTCTTGATTGATTATACCAAGAGTGTAGCACTAGTGCATCACAAAATCAAGATGGAATTCAATATTTGTCATTCCAGAAGTTAGATTTTGTTAGATTTTTGCAAAAAAATCGTTACAAAATCAGCTCTGTGGCATCCAGCGCAGAAGAAAAACTGGATACCAGCTTTCGCTGGTATGACACCCAATTAAAGGCGAGCTATGCAAATAAAATTTATAAAAATGAACGGGGCGGGCAATGATTTTGTGGTCATTGACAATCGGTTGTCAGCGGTTGGCTGTCAGTTGTCGGCGGAACAAATCCGCGCCCTTGCTAGCCGCGACAACCAGATTACCAAAGGCTGCGACCAATTGCTGGTGCTTGAGCAATCCACAAAAGCTGATGTTTTTATGCGTATATATAATGCCGATGGTGGCGAGGTAGACGCTTGCGGGAACGCCACGCGCTGCATCGCCGATATGCTATATAAGGAATTGGGGCGGTTGCCAGTTACTATAGAGACTAATGCAGCGGTGTTGAGTGGTACTGCAAAAAATGCAGAAAGTCATATACTAGTTGATATGGGTGCGCCAAAATTTGACTGGCAAGATATTCCGCTTGCTGTGCCGATAGAAGAAGCAGCGGCAAAAGTGACGGCGTTTAGCGGGTTAGTGAATCCAATTTTTATAAGCATGGGCAATCCGCATGTGGTATTCTTTTTATCATTTGCTCCACTAAATGAAGGCATAGACGAGCAAAAATTAAACAGATTAACTAATACAGAAACATTAAATATAGGAAAATCGTTAGAAAATTATAAAGAGGTATTTCCTAAAGGTGTGAATGTAAGCTTTGCTATATTATCAAGGATTCCTGCTGACAAAGAATTTTCATACAACATATCAGCCATAGTTTGGGAACGCGGAGCAGGTCTGACCAAAGCTTGTGGCACTGGAGCTTGCGCGATGTTAGCGGCAGCAAATAAGATTAATCCTAAAATCACCAACTCAAAAATACGATTTGAAAATTCCAATAAGCAAGTAATAGTAGAATTGCAAGAAAACGGACATATCCTCCTCGGTGGAGCAGTAGAAACAGAATTTGAAAGAACGGTGGAGATATGAGTTTTTCAACCCAAAATCCGCCTGTCATCCCCGCCTTGAGCGGGGATCTAGAGCAAAACATTCCGTACATACCAGCTATCCCTAGATCCCCGCTCAAGGCGGGGATGACAACCGATAACATAACCGTCATCAACTTCGGCTGTCGTCTCAACATTTACGAAGGCGAGGTTATCAAGCAACAGGCGGCGGAAGCAGGCTTGGAAAATGCCCTGATATTTAATTCCTGCGCGGTGACGGCGGAAGCCGAGCGACAAGTGCGCCAATCTATCCGTAAAGCCCGCAAAGAAAATCCGAGCGCGAAAATCATCGTAACTGGCTGCGGAGCGCAGATAAACCCCAAGCAATATGCCGATATGGCAGAGGTAGACAGCGTAATTGGTAATGAGGAGAAGCTAAAAAAAGAAACTTACAATTTCCTCAACACTCAACACTCAACACTCAACACTCAAAAAGCTCTAGTCAACGACATCATGTCGGTGCGCGAAACGGCTTCGCACATGGTGGCGTCGTTTGAGGGCAAGGCGCGGGCGTTTGTGCAGGTGCAAAATGGCTGCGACCATCGCTTCACTTTTTGCATTATTCCGTTCGGGCGCGGAAATTCGCGCAGCGTTCCCATGGGTGAGGTTGTGGCGCAGGTGCGCGAGCTGGTGGCGGCAGACTATAACGAAGTGGTGCTAACGGGCGTGGATATTAGTGATTACGGCAAAGACCTCCCCTCCTCCCCTACTCTCGGGCAAATGTGCAAGCGGCTGCTCGCCCTTGTGCCTGACCTTGCTCGCCTTCGGATTTCATCCATTGACGCAGTGGAGGTGGACGAAGATTTACTCGCGCTATTTGCGAATGAGCCACGCCTGATGCCGCATATCCATATCAGCTTGCAGGCGGGTGATGACATGGTGTTAAAGCGCATGAAACGCAGGCATAATCGCCGTGACATTATTGATTTCTGCCATAAACTTCGCGCTCTTCGCCCTGATGTGGTTTTTGGTGCGGATATTATCGCGGGCTTCCCCACCGAAACTGACGAGATGTTTGAAAACACCCTCGCCCTCGTGCGCGAAACTGGATTGATTTACCTGCATGTATTCCCCTATTCCGCCCGCTCTGGCACACCCGCCGCCAAAATGCCGCAAGTACCAAAGGAAATTCGTAAAAAAAGAGCCGCGAAGCTGCGGGCTGCTGGCGAAGAAAATCTGGCAAAATATTTGCAAACACAAATTGGCAAAACTCTGCCGATATTGGTTGAAAAAGCGAACATCGGACGCACAGAACATTTTGCCATGGTAGAATTGGACACGCCACAAGAAGCGGGAAGCATCATAGAAGCAAAAATTACATCCGCAACCGCCACAAAATTATTTTGCTAAACACATATATCGCTTGCCATAGCCAACTGATTTAGTCTAATTTTTTAAGAGCCTGCTCATAATCTCTACTCCAGCTTGCTGCAAACGGCGTTTTCTGAGCTTCCGCTGCTCATGTACTAGCGTGTACGACTTAAGCTGCGGTTCTCGAAAATCGCCGTTTTGGCTTCGCCGCACTTCGTCGTCGCTTACGCTGGAGCGAGATTATGAACAGGCTCTGAGAGGCTATAAAAAACAAAAAAGGCAGGCTATGGGACGAATTATAAAAATAATTTCGCGTGAGACATTGTTTTCCAAATCAGGAACTTTCGCAATAGTCGCGGTTATTGCTGCAAGCTCGCTTGGTCTTGCCGCCTTTATTTATCATGACGCAGAGAAAGAATATAAAACCGCGATTGCCAATTACCGCTTGGAATCCCACCATCGTGCTGAATTAGTGCAAAGAAAGATAGAAGCGACTTTCCAACATATTTACCAAAATCTCCGCACTATTGGACATTTGCCAAGCGTTCGCAGCATTGATCGCCACGCCGAAACCCTAAGCGATAATGATCGCATTGCCATTCAGGAAATTTATAATAACCTAGCTGGCAATGTTTCCATTTCCGAAGTTTATATTTTGCCTAGCGATTTCAACCCAGACGCAGTTGACCCAAAAACAGGCAAGCCAGAAGAACCGATTATCATGTTTGATGAGCTAATCGTTGGGCGAACAGCGGCGGATTATAAAAAATCGCCAGAAAAAGAACTGGTAAAAGAAGATGAAAAGCCCTCCTCTGTTGAGGAGCTGGAGACTTACGAATATCACCTGCTGCGTGAACAAATTGAGTGGATGAAAAAGAATTATCCCGCGATGGAAATGTCGGTCGGCATGGAAGTTCCCGCAATCAGCGGGCGCGAGGTTATTACCTGCGATAATTCGCGCTACTTACCAGATTCGCCAGATGACGCGGATCGTTCTGGCATTATTTATTCTGTTCCTTATTACGATATGCAAGGCGATTTCAAAGGCGTGGTCGCGGGGATTATATTGTCAAATGCGCTGCGTGATTTACTGCCTGAAGCTAATTACGCGCTGATAAACAACACATACAACCAAAGAATTCTTGCCAAAAATCCGTCTGAGGCACTTAGTGCGTCAACTGGCTGGATGGACAAGGAAAAACCAAATCCAGACCTCTTATATTCCGAGGTTTTGCCGCTGACTATTAAGGACGGAAAAAGCGAGTGGAAGCTGTGGGTTGGGTTGCCAGATAGCGTATTTTTTGCTGATATACGCAACAGTGAAATGTTGGAATCACGCAATTGGGGCTGCTCCGCCGTATTGTTATTTGGGATGATTTCCATAGCTGGCTTGCTACTCCTTCGTCGCAGCCATTTTTCTTCGCAAAGAAACCTGCTCCGCGCCAAGGAAAAGGCCGAGCATGACAGTGCTAGTAAGTCGCGCTTTCTTTCCAATATCATCAATCACGCGGTGGACGGGCTTATAACTATTGACGAGCGCGGGATTATTCAAACCTTTAACCCAGCTGCTGAACTCATATTTGGTTATTCAGAACAAGAAGTTATCGGCAAAAATGTTGGTTTATTGATGCCCAGCGATGAAGAGCATAAACACGACGAATATATGCAACGATACGCTAAAACCGAGCAGGCAAAAATTATCGGCGTTGGGCGCGAAGTCATTGGCAGGCGTAAAAACGGCGAAATATTCCCGCTAGACCTTGCCATTAGCGAAATCATATTGGAAGACGGCACGAAAATATTCAGCGGCATCGCCCGCGACATCAGCCAGCGCAAAGCGGCGGAGGCGAAACTGCGCGAATATGCCGAGCAGGTGGAAGCAAAATCGAAAGAAATTGCTGCTGCGATGGAGCAAGCTGAACAAGCGACAAGGCTAAAATCTGAATTTCTCGCCAATATGAGCCATGAAAT
>SXRF01000054.1 GCA_005792635.1 Rickettsiales bacterium | reverse complement strand
TTCTACCACCTTATTCTCCAGATTATAACCCCATAGAACAAGATTTCGCTAACATCAAAAAAAGGCGCATCTTTGCACCACAAAATACCACGCTAGAACAAATCATCAAAATGTATAATTGTTAAATAAAGTCACTATAAGTGCTTCACCATCTGTACCAGCAATATTTTTGTTTGCAGTCATTGTAATTTCTCCATAAAAATTTTCATTAATAAACAGCATTTTTCTAAATGCTCCGCCCACTATAGCCAAAAATCGCGTAAGAAGTGTGAAGATTTGATGACAATTGAATTTTGGGCGTACTTTTATTGTTGAATTGTGCTAATAAATATGGTAGAGTGGGGACATGATATTTGAATTTGATGAACAAAAAAACCAAAGAAACATTGAGCTGCGCGGACTTAGCTTTGAGTTGGCGAAAGAGCTGGACTGGCATCTGGCGATTTTGTGGCGGGATACACGAAAAGAATATGCAGAAATCAGAGAATGCGCCCTCGCGCCACTTGCTGGCAGGGTTTGTTTCGTAACATTTACTGTTCGCAATGGAAAAATTCGCATTATCAGCTTTCGCAAAGCGAATAAAAGAGAGGTAAAAAATTATGAAAAAAAGAAAAGTAAATCCTGAATTGATTGATGATGATGCGCCAGAGTGGACAGACGAAATGTTTGCGCGTGCTGTGCCTTTGCGCGATGTTTTTCCTGAACTTGCGGAATTTTCTGAAAAGCGAAAAGTTGGTCGCCCGAAATCAGCCAATCCTAAAAAATCCAAGACTTTCAAGCTTTCCCCTGCCTTGATTGATGCGATTGTAGCAACGGGCAGGGGCTATAACGCCCGCGTGGAGGCGATATTGCAAAAAGCAGTCCAGCAGGGGCTGGTGTAAATGGTGGGGGGGGGTAAAAATATTTCCAACTAGCTATTGACAGCTGGTGGGTTATAATCTAGATTCTGCGTCCATTTTAACAGAAAAATTGTTTTTCTATTAATAATTCAATAGTTTGTAGGTCAGGATTTTAGCCATGTTTGCAGTAATTCGTACTGGCGGGAAGCAATATAAAGTAGCTAGCGGGGATGTTCTTTCCGTTGAGAAGCTTGAAGGTGCTGCTGGTGATAAGTTGGAAATTAACGATGTTTTGATGGCGGGCGGCAAAATCGGCGCGCCTTTGCTGGCTGGCGCGAAAGTGCTTGCGGAAATCGTAAAGCAATTCCGCGATGATAAGGTGATTATCTTCAAGAAACGCCGTCGTCACAATTATCGTCGTAAAAAAGGTCATCGCCAATATTTGACCGAAATCAAAATCACAGAAATTAAAGCATAATATAAAGCATAAGGAGCTAAACCATGGCACATAAAAAAGCAGGTGGTAGTTCGCGCAACGGTCGTGATTCTGATGGTCGCTGCCTTGGCGTGAAAAAATTCGGTGGGGAAGCGGTTATTCCGGGGAATATCATCATTCGCCAACGCGGAACGAAGTTTTATCCAGGGACGGGCGTGGGTATTGGTCTTGACCATACCATTTTCGCGGTTCTTGCTGGGCGCGTGGAATTCCGCCAAAAAGCGCAAGGGAAGATGTTTGTATCGGTAGTTGCCGCATAGGCTTCCATATACAATTAATTATAAATAGGGCGGGGAACGAAAGTTTCCTGCCTTTTTTATTATAAAATTTACGATTTTGTGCTATTCTTCCTGCCATGCACAACTCACTCTTCATTTCTGAAATTGTTATTTTGCTGCTAGCCGCTGTGCTGGTTGTTTCGGCGTTTCGTGTGGTACGCATTAGCCCCGTTCTGGGCTATCTTGTGGCGGGAACGATTATCGGGCCGTTCGGGTTCTGGTTTATCAAGGATGTTGAGGCGACGGCGGGCATCGCTGAATTTGGCATAATTTTTCTATTATTCATCATCGGGTTGGAGCTTTCTTTTGAACGGCTTCGTAGTATGAGGAAGCATGTTTTTGGTTTCGGCAGTGCGCAGGTGTTGATTACTGGTGTGGTTTTTACATTGTTTTTCCTATGGCTAGACGGAGCGGCGGACGCCGCTATTATCGTTGGCGGGGGACTTGCTCTTTCCTCCACTGCAATTGTTTTACAGGTTGTTTCCGATCAAGGAGAAAAATCGTCGCAAGTTGGTCGTTTGGCACTCGCCATTCTAATTTTGCAAGATTTGGTGGTGATTCCGCTATTGGTTTTGGTTGCCCTATTGTCGGATAGCAGCCAATCTCTTACCTCCGCCTTGTTGGATGCAGGGATAAAGGCGGCAATCTGCCTTTCAGTTATTTTTGTTGCAGGGCGATTGTTGTTGCGCCCGCTATTTCGTTTTGTTGCTTCGCTGGAACATACCGAGTTATTTTCGGCGACGACTTTGCTGGTTTTGCTTGGTGTGTCGTGGCTATCATCGGTTGCTGGTTTGTCGCCTGCTCTTGGCGCATTTCTGGCGGGATTGCTCATTGCAGAAACTGAGTTCAAGCCGCAAGTGGAAGCGGATATTTTGCCATTTAAGGGGCTGTTCCTTGGGTTGTTTTTTATGACGGTTGGTATGTCTTTGGACATGCAGGTTTTGCTAGCTAAATTTGCCAGTATCGTTGGGCTTACGGTCGCACTAATGGCGTGCAAAACCCTGATTATTATGGGGCTTTGTCGTACTTTTCGCTTTGGGCTTGCAACCTCTGTGCAGGTTGGTTTGCTGTTGTCACAAGGCGGGGAATTCGCCTTTATTTTATTCTCACTCGCAGGAGAAAATGGCATTATAAACCATGAATTTTCACAGATTTTATTGGTAGTGGTCACGATGAGTATGGCGTTCACGCCGCTAGTCGCGCAGTTGGGTAAAAAATTGGCGATGATGTTGGAAAGAAAGTCTGGCTCGCGTCCCGAGGCGATGCTTATGGAGACGCTGGACTTGCAACAGCATGTAGTAATTAGTGGATTTGGGCGGGTTGGTCATACGGTGGCGAAGCTTCTGGAGAGCGAAAATATCCCCTTTGTTGCTATTGATATTGATTCATTTCTTGTGTCAAGGGAGCGCAAAAACGGCGTGCCTGTTTATTACGGCGATACCTCAAGGGTGCATGTGCTAAAATCGCTAGCCATCGAGCGGGCGCGGGCAATTATTATAACGCATAACGAAACGCGACTTGCCTTGCAAACAATTCATTCCGTGCGCGAAATAAGCTCGGCTATCCCAATTATCGTTCGCGCCCGTAATTTTGAAAAAGTGCAAAAACTAGAGGCGGCGGGTGCGAATCTGGCGGTTGCGGAGATGTTTGAAGTAAGCTTGCAAATTGGCGGTGCATTGCTTAAGGAAATTGGGATTTCTGACCATGAAATTACGCGGATAATCGATCTTTTCCGCGCTAGCGACTATGCCCTTACCCGTACTGCCGAAAATGAAAACAATTCTTGACTTGGTTTTTGATAGATTATAACAAGGTCGTAGTTATCAGGTGGGGATTTGGGTTGCTTGCTACCACCTTAGAGCGAGTTTATGAACTGGTTCTTCTAAAAATTGCCTAAGCTATCTATCGTTTGTTTTCGTTCGGTAGATATATCTCAAATCCCCACCTGTTTTACAGATTTAATTATGGGGGAAAAATGTCCAGTCAATTTGCCAGTCGCAGCAGCTATATATTCACCAGCGAATCAGTTGCCGAAGGGCATCCTGACAAGGTTTGCGACCAGATTTCTGACGCGGTGGTGGATGCGATGCTTGCCATTAATCCTGTGGCGCGGGTGGCTTGCGAAACTCTGGCGACCACCAACACAATCGTGATTGCTGGTGAAACGCGTGGTGCGGATTTAACCAAAGCGGAAATTGAAAAAATCGCTCGTGATAAAGTGCGCGAAATTGGCTATCTGCAAGAGGGTTTCCACGCGGATAATCTGGATGTTTATGTGCATCTGCACAGCCAATCCGCCGATATTGCGATGGGCGTTGACGAGGGCGAAAATAAAGACGAAGGCGCGGGCGACCAAGGAATTATGTTTGGTTTTGCTTGCAACGAAACAGAAACTCTTATGCCCGCACCAATTCATTTGTCGCACCGCATTTTGCAAAATCTGGCGGACGCTCGCCATGGCGGCAAAGAAAAAGGGCTAGGGCCTGATGCAAAAAGCCAAGTTTCGCTGCTTTATGAACATGGCAAGCCTGTAAAAGCCACTTCTATTGTAGTTTCCACGCAGCACGCGGCGGGAATGTCGCAAAAAGATGTGCGCGAAATCGTGCGTCCGTATGTGCTTGCCGCTCTGCCAAAAGGTTGGATGTGCGACGAAAGCGAATTTTATGTGAACCCAACGGGGCAGTTTATCATTGGCGGGCCAGACGGCGACTGCGGTCTTACTGGGCGCAAAATCATAGTGGATACTTACGGCGGAGCTGCGCCGCATGGTGGCGGTGCGTTTTCTGGTAAAGATCCAACGAAGGTGGATCGCAGTGCGGCTTATGCAGCGCGTTATCTGGCGAAAAATGTGGTGGCAGCAGGGCTTGCCGATCGTTGCACTATTCAGCTTTCATACGCGATTGGAGTTTCTAAACCGCTGTCATTCTATGTTAGCACTGCTGGCACAAGCAATGTTGATGATGCTAAGCTAGAGCGTGTGTTGCAGGATTTGGTGGATTTATCACCTCGCGGCATCCGCACCCATTTGCAGCTCAACCGCCCGATTTATGCACGCACTGCGGCTTATGGTCACTTTGGGCGCGAGCCACAGGCCGACGGCGGCTTCTCATGGGAAAAAACCGACCTCGTACCCGCACTAAAGGATTATTTTAAGCTGTAATAACTGGAAGATTTTCATGGCAAAAAAACCAGAGAGTAAAGCAGTGGAGAAAACAGCAAATCAAATGTGGGGTGGGCAGTTTGCTCATGCTCCTGCGGAGTTGCTGGCGAAAATTAATGCCTCCATCAGTTTTGATAAAAAACTGTATAAGCAGGATATTGCTGGCTCTATCGCCCATGCTAATATGCTGGCAGCCCAAAAAATTATTACGGCAGCGGATGCAAAAGCCATAGTGGCGGGGCTTAAAACTATCCTTGCCGATATTGAAGCGGGAAAATTTGAATTTAAGGATAGCCTAGAAGATATTCACATGAATATTGAGGCGGCACTTAAAGAGCGCATCGGCGAGGCGGCAAGCAGGCTACACACGGCGCGTAGCCGCAATGACCAAGTGGCGACGGATTTCCGCCTGTTTGTGCGTGATGCGCTAGACGCGCTGGACGGATTGCTCGCCGATTTGCAAGCCGCGCTGGTTGCTCGCGCCGCTGAACATTATGACAGCATTATGGCTGGCTTTACCCATCTGCAAGTGGCGCAGCCCGTGACTTTTGGGCATCATTTGCTGGCGTATGTGGAGATGTTCGCCCGCGATAGAAGCAGGGCAAAGGACGCGCGCGCCCGCCTTAATGAATGCCCGTTGGGTGCGGCGGCTCTGGCTGGCACTAGCTTCCCGATTGACCGCTTTGCCACGGCAGAATCGCTAGGCTTTGACCGCCCGATGGCGAACTCGCTTGACGCGGTTTCTGACCGCGATTTCGCGCTGGAATATCTGTCAATCGCGGCGATTTGCGCGGTGCATTTGTCGCGCCTATCCGAGGAAATGGTGGCATGGAGCAGCGCGCAGTTTGGCTTTATTCGTTTTTCCGATGCCTATTCAACAGGCAGCTCCATCATGCCGCAAAAGCGCAATCCTGATGCGGCGGAGCTAGTGCGCGGAAAATCAGGACGGCTTTTTGGCAATCTTTTCTCATTGCTCACCACCATGAAAGCTCTGCCTCTGGCGTATAATAAGGACATGCAGGAAGACAAAGAGCCAGTGTTTGACACGGCGGAAAATCTGGGAATTTGCTTGCAAGCCATGGCGGGCATGGTGCGTGATATGACTGTGGATAAGGCGCGGATGCTGGCGAGCGCGGGAGTTGCCTATGCCACAGCGACCGACCTTGCCGATTGGCTGGTGCGTACGCTTAAAATCCCTTTCCGTGATGCTCATCATATAACGGCGCGGTTGGTGAAAGTAGCTAGCGATAAAGGCAAGGATTTGGCGGATTTGACGCTCGCTGATATGCAAAAAATTGAGCCGAAAATCAACGGAAGCGTTTTTGAGGTTTTGAGCGTGGAAAATTCGGTTAAAAGCCGCGTGAGTTACGGCGGAACTGCGCCAGAAAATGTGAAAAAAGCAGTGGCGCAGGCAAAGAAAAAAATCCAATGCAAGTAAAAACTTTTAATGATGCGGGTTTGCACCGTGCGGCGAGGGAGCTTAATGCTCTGGTATTTCGTGATTTTGTGCCTGATATTATGATTGGCATTCGCACGGGCGGCTTTGTTGTCGCGGAGATTATGGCGCGGGAGGCGGCGCATAAACCCTTGCTACTCGCCATTTCCAAGCAACGAGCAAGTACCAAACAAAAATCGGCAATTAAAGATATACTACGCCATTTACCATATTTTATTACCAATATATTGCGCGTGGTTGAGCATTATATTCTGAATTCCAAGCCTGCAAAAGAGCCAGAAAATTTTACACCAAACGCCGAGGAACTCGCCGCTTTGCAGAGTATTTTGCGCCTGCGCGGCAATGCGAAAATATTGATTATTGACGACGCGGTGGATAGTGGCGCGACGATGAAAGCGGTGCGGGATCTGGTTCGCCGCGAGGCGGGCGCAGGCGCGACGGTGAAAACGGCGGCGGTTACTGTCACCACGAAAACACCGCTTATTCAGCCTGATTACGCGCTGTATCACCATGTTCTTTGCCGCTTTTATTGGGCGTTTGATTTTCACGGGTAAAGCGCATGACGCAGGACAAAATACTCATAATTGACCTAGACGAAACGCTGCTGTCAGTGAATAGCTTTCCCTATTTTGCGCGGTATTTTTTGTGTAGGAAATTCCCAAAATTATCGCCGTATCAGCGCGGTGTTTTGTGGTTAAAATCAGCGGTGATTTTCGCCAAGAGAAAAATATTTGGCAGTAGCCACGCCACCACAAAAAACGCTTTGCAAAAACTATGGAAAAAGGCAGATGACGTTACGGCTCTAGAGAATTTACTCGCCGATTTACAAAGCAAAATTCGCCCGAATATGCAGGCGGTTGTGGAGCAAATAAAAAGCGGTGAAAGCGCGGCAATACTTGCCTCCGCAGCGGCGGCGATTTATGTAAAACCACTCGCTCAAAAATTTGGTTTTTCCCATGTCATCGCCACGGAGATTGACGGAGAAGAAAATCGCGCCGAGGAAAAACGCCGCAGCGTGTTAGAGTATATAGAAAAACAGGGTTGGCAGATGCGCAAAAAAATATTTTTCACTGACCATTTAGAAGATCTGCCGCTGATTGCGGCTTGCGACGAGCTAGTTTGGTTTGGCAAGGAAGAGGAAATTTTGCTTATCCAAAAATCTTGCGCAACCGCTGTAAAATTCGCTGGGTGATGAATTTCCAGAATTCAAAATTAGCTTTGCAGGCGGCGCAAAACGCGGTTTTTAAGTCCTTTTTTTTCAAAGTTTCGCGTAAGTTATAAAAGCTAATCAGCGCGTCAATTTCGCGCCCGCGCCTGTGCAGATGCGCTAGCTGTGCGGCGGAGAATTTACTAGAGAACAGCTCTAAAAAATGCTGGTTGATAGTCTTTTGCAGTTCATGATTATAATGTTTGCGCCCATCTTTTTGCGGTTGTTTGGAGATGCTGCCAAAGGGTTGCACATAGTAATATAGCGGCGTGTCTGTGATGGCTGCTTTGCCGCCCGCAGCGAAGAATTCTAGCAGGAAATAATAATCCTGCCCCATGCGGGCGGGCGGGTAATATTCCAGCTTGTTTTTGCGGATAAAATCGGCGCGGATGACGGGTTTTAACATGCCGTAATCAAAGGACTTGGTGGCGTTGGACGCGGCGAGAAATTCGCCCAAATCTATCGTGGAAATTTTTCCATTATCAGGAAAAGCTGTGCCTGCCACTTGCCCTGCTTTGATGTCAAAGAAAAATTGATTGTCGGCTGCCATTTCCGCGCCATTTTCTTCGGCGGCGGCAATGAGTTTTGCCAGCCGTCCTTCGGCGAACCAATCATCCCCATCAAGTGCCGCGAGCCATTTGCCGCACGATTGCTGCATTGCAAAATTTCTGGCTGTGGAAACGCCAGAATTTTTTTCCAATTGAAAAACGCGAACTCGCGCGTCCTTCGCCGCCAGTTTTTTTGCAACGGCAAATGTGTCATCTGGCGAGCAATCATCAACGATAACCACTTCTAGATTTTCCATCTGTGAAAGCGCGGAATCAACAGCTTTTTCCAGCGTATCCGCGGCTTTATAGCTTGGTATATAAACGCTAACTAACGGTGATAATTCGCTCATAAATTTCTCGTAATTTTTCTATATGATTTGTGCGGGTTGGCGGGTTATTCCAAAAATATTCATATGCGTTTTTACCAGCTTTTTCCACCATGTCATCATCCTTGGTGGCGGCTAGTGCGCTTGCCAAATTGTCAACGACACCCGACCTTACCACCCAGCCATTTTCGCCGTGGTTCACGCGCTCGGCAGCGGCGGAAATATCGCTGACAATGGCGGGAACGCCGCGAGCCGCCGCTTCTGCTACCACCAAACCATAAGTTTCATACCACAGGCTTGGGAAAACGATGGCGCGGGCATTGGCAAGTTCTTCTATCACCTGCGCGGGCGACACCCAGCCAGTTACGCGGCAAAAATCATATTTTTTCGCCATACAGCGCAGCGGCCCGTCACCAACTAGAGTTAGGGAAACGCCAGCAATTTCGCAGGCTTTCAGCAGATTTTCTATGCCTTTTTCCGCGTCCAACCGCCCAACGGCGACCAGTGTTTTATTAGCGCGGACATTCACCAGCGGTTGTTTTGGAATATCAATCGGGTTTTCCAGCGCGTAATATTTTGCTGTTTCTGGCAAATATGGTTTTAGTAAATTAGCTGATTGTTTCGATAGCGTAATATAATGAAAAACATGCTGCGGCAGCCCGCCGATTTTTTGCTGAATAAAACCACGCGCCACGCGGTATAGCTTATGCGCGTAATGGCGTTTGTCGCATTGGGTGGTGATGCAGTCAATAGAGAGTGCGCGTTTCGGGCAAGGGGCAACTTTTGCGTAGTCAAAAAACGCACCGTTTGGGCAGGCGGTGAAAAAATCATGCAGTGTGCAAACCACATTAAATCCGAGCTTGTTTGCAGTGCGGATAGGGCTGGTGGTAATGGCTTTGGTGTAGCCATGCAGATGGATGATGGTGTGGTTTTTATCCAGCGTTTTAAGCAATTTACGCATCGTCCGCGCCGCCCTAAAATTCCACAAACCTTGCAACATGGTTAGCGGATTTTTCCCAGCGTTTAGCATCTCTTTTTGCTTGAGGCAAATTACCTCAAGCGGCGCATTTTCCAGTTCAGGGCAAATCGGCGCACAAGCCCCAATAAAAATCACGCGCTCGCCCGCATTTGCCAGCCCCACCGCCTCATCAATCGCTACTTTGCTCGCCCCGCCGTTAATGTGGCAATAGTCGTTTAGGATTATTATGGTTCTATTCGCCATATTTTTTACTCAATTTTTTTCCGAGTTTTATCATCGGAAGTTCAATAAATTTTTCCGCGAGGAATGCCAGCGAAAACACAACGCCAAGCAGAGACAAGAGGAATAACATGCTGTCACTATAATAGCCAAGCAACAAGGCAATTTGTATCAGCGGCGCGTGGATGAGATACACGCCATAAGATATGTCATATTTAAGCGTGAGTGCGGGCAGGAGCAGGGCGACGATATAGACAAACGCACCAACAATCAGCGGATAAATCACCATCAGCGGCAGGTCAAAACGCAGTGTGATGATGGCAAATAGCATGATTGCGATTATCGCCATTGTCACGCCGTTTTTATAACGCGCAGCCCCCGCAACAAGTGCGGGGTTACAGTAAATATATAAAAAAATTCCCACCACGAAAAAGCGCATTTGCGCTGGAAGTTGCTTGGCAAGCGAGGCTAGGGCGTAGTAGTCACAAACCGCGTAATAGGCGGTGGAGGCGATAAAAATAGCAGCAAGAATCCACAGACCAAACCGCCGCGTTAGCCAGAAAATTAGCGGTACAATTGCGTAAAATGCCGCCTCTATTTTTAGTGTCCACAGGCTAGGGTTTATGCCGTCAGTGTTTAGCCCAGAAAGCAAGCCGCCAATATCATTTTGCATGAAGGTGGCGAATATCAAATTATAGCCAAGATAGCTGGCAATATCCGAGGCTTGCGCTTTGCCATCCAACAAATAAATCATCGCCAGAGTTTGTACTAAAATCATAAAAGCAAATAGCGGATAGATGCGGAAAAAGCGTTTGATGTAGAAGCCTTTTAACTGTGGCGAGTTAGCAAAGCTGCCATAGACCAGATAGCCGCTAATGATAAAAAAAGCGTCCACGGCGAAATCAGCGTAGCCGTGAATGCTGTAAGCGGATGGTAAGCCCGCCAGCACCTTGAAATGCCCAATGACAACGAGGGTGGCGAGTATCAGGCGGAGGATGGTGAAATTATTTTCTGGCATTTTCTATCCTATTTTTTTCCCTATCTCTGCGATATTCGCTGGCCAACCAGCTTGCCGCCGCGCCGAGGAACAGCGATCCCATTTGATCTTCAATGATTGAAAGGGCGCAGCCGTAAAATATCAAGAATAAAATTATTGATAATGCCTGCGCCATTGCGTCGGAAGATGAGTTTTTTACGCGCATACACGCCCACCACAGCCAAGCAAGATAAGCAACGGCGAACATGCCAAAATAAGCATAAAGCAGGATGAATAAATTATCGGCGTAGTTCACGCTGTCTTGTGCATAAAAGCGCATCGCACCGCCGATGCCGCCTAGCCCAACGCCAAAGGGGAAAATCTCGTTTTTGTCAATCCATTCCCAAGCTCGCGGCCACATATCCTCCACCCGCAGGTAAAATGAACCAAGGCTGAACACGCCGCCTTCGCCTTGCGGCATTTCAAATTGCGGCGTAATAATCGGCAGGGAAATCATAAGGATAATGGCGATAGTAATAGCGATTTTTAGCATAGGAATTGGGCGGTTATAGGCGGCAATTAGAACGCCGCACACCATCGCGAAAGCGAGGATAGAAGCCTTCTGCGTTGTCCAATACAGCAACGCTATAGTTCCCAGCATAACCAATGATTTCTGCCATATTTTTTTGCTATTAAATATAATTACAAGTGCAAGAAGCGGCGAAATAATGGCGGCGTTGATGGACGAGCGCATCAGCCCACCTGCGCGTTTATTTGCGCCCTCTATGTCCCAGTCGCGGCTGATTTCCACCTGAATATCGCCGATGGTGGTGGAAAGTCCTGTCCACGGATATTCAACAAAATACTTGTCCAAAAACACCCCGATAAAAGTAATTGCCCAAAGGGCAAAAACCACCCAAACCACCCTTGGTGATGGTTGCATTAGATATGGCGCAAGTACCGCGCCTGCGAGCATGGTAATAAGCAGTTTCACACAGTAGCCAATAACAAATGGATTGCCTATATTAATGTAGCTGATAAGCCCATGAATAGATATAATTACGGCGAAAACAATAAAGGCGGGATGCAGGTTTTTGCTGATGAATTGGCGGATAAAAATGATAAGTAACAGAGGAGTAGCAAGAATAATATCGCGGATAAAAATTAGTGAATCCGCCCCAAACATGTTGAGGATATAGCGCACAGGCCCTTCAAATACATAAAAGCCGAAATAAACCGCTAAACTAAAATAAACTAATGCTTGCATATAATAATTTTTTGCTACTACAGACTAAATTAAAAAGAGATAAAATACACATATGGCACAAAAAGTAACGGATTATTACAAAAAAATCAGGGGGCGGCTGCAAAAAGGCAGTTTTTCGCATAGCGTTATGCTGGTTATTGGCGGTTCTATGCTCGGGCAGATGATGAGCGTTCTGCTCTCACCGCTACTTACCCGCGTTTATTCGCCCGATGAGTTCGGCTTGCTTGGCTCGTTCAGCTCGGTTGCGGTGATTATTTCGGTTATCGCCTGTTTGCGCTATGAAATGGCTCTGCCCATCACCAAAGACGACAGCGAGGAAGTCAATTTATTCGCGGTTTGCCTAGTGGCACTGGCTGCAACTTTCTTGGTTGGTATGGCGGCTGTTTTTCTAATACCGCGCGAAAATCTTGGAAAATTGTCAGATTTCCTGTGGATGCTACCATTTGCCGCGCTGTGTATCGGTGCATATAATCTCATGGTTTCTTACGCCACGCGCAGGGGAGCATTTGCCACAATTTCTAAAACCAAAATCTATCAGGGAATTTCCGCGCCCACCAGCCAGCTTGCCTTTGGCGCGATGGGGCTTGGAGTTCTTGGCTTGATTGTCGGCTTTATCATCGGGCAATCTATGGGCGTTGCCGCGCTGTGTAAGAAGTTGATTTTCCATGGAAATAGCGATTTGAAGTTGATTTCTTTTGCTAAAATGCGTGCAATTGCCAAAAGATTTATCCGTTTTCCGCTGATTTCCAGCTGGTCTGGGCTGGTTAATATGGCGGGTAGCGGCGCGTTTTTGCTGTTGGTTTTGCCAATTTTTTATTCCAGTACCATCACAGGTTTTTATTTCCTGATTGAGCGCATAGTTGCCCGTCCGTTGTTGATTATCAGCAGTTCGCTATTACAGGTTTATATTGGTGATATTTCTAAAGCTAAAACAGATGCTTCCGCGAATATTTATCGTCGTTTTTTACAAGTCGCACTTTTTCAGCTAGTTATTGTTTCTGGCTGGTTGATTGTTGTAAATATCGTGGCGTATTTCGGGTTTGGCATAATTTTTGGCAAGGTCTGGCAAGAGGCAGTGCCGTATTTGCAGGTTTTAAGTATTTCTTATCTGCCGCAAATGGTGGTGCATTCCCTCACCCACACTCTGCAAGTGCTAGAAAAGCAAGGCAGATCCGCCATTTGGGAAATTGGCAGGTTACTAGCCATTTCCGCAGCTTTTATTGGCGGATATGCGGCTGGACTGCCCGCCATTGAGGCTTTGCTGCTTTACGCCATCGCCCAAGGGTTATCGCAAATAGTGTTATTTTGTCTGATGTATCAAGCGGTTAGAGAACAAGCTCAAAACGGAGATAATGTCTCCACCACCTGATGTCCCCAGCGCGGTTGCTGCATATCGGTTAGCTGTCCGCGTCCGCCGTAGGTTATACGCGCTTCGGCGATTTGTGTGGAATCAACTGTATTGTCGGATTTTATATCCTCTGGGCGCACCACACCTTTTACCGATACTTCGCGTACCTCAAAATTAATCCGCATTTCTTGCTTGCCATCAATAACAAAATTACCATTGGGCAAAACCTGCGTAATCAGCGCGGCAATTTGCGTTTCAATGGTTTCTTTGCGTTTCACGCTGCCATTGCCTTTGGAGTTGGTCGCACCTGTAACATCAAGTAAGTTGGACGGATCGGCAACTCCCGGAATTGCTTTGAATAATTTATTCTGCACGCCAAAAACGGTTGGGGCTTTTAAGGAATCTGTTGAGTCGCGTTTGCGCTCGGTTGCGTTGTCAACTTCCGCTTTGTCCTCAATCTTGACATTCACGCGCAAAATATCGCCGACCCGCGCCGCCCGTTGGTCACGGAAAAACGCCCGCGCCCCTGGTTGCCACAGCGAATTTGCATATTGCTTTGGTGGCGGCGCAGTTTCAGGCAGCGGCCAAGTTATCGGCTGATAATTGGCTTGCTCATTCGGGTTGGTAACTTCCGCGAGTTTTGGCGGTTTGCCAACTTCATCCAGCTTGTCCAGCGTCGCGCTGCAACCAGAAACCAAAATGCAAGAAACCGAAATCATAAATATTTTTTTCATCGCCTAAACTCCCTGCGCCAGAATATCAACCGTATTTGCATCACTCACCACGCCACGCGCAGTTTTTTTGCTGCTGGTATTTTTAACCTCAATCACATCGCCTTTCGCGCCATCGCTCATCGCTTGCCCAGCCGTGGTAATTTCCATGCTTGGCGTTTTATAGCGCATTTTAACCAGCGCGTTTTTTTTCACGATAGACGGCGCGGAAATCTCGCTCAAACGAATCGGGCGGGCGGGCGATATGCTACGCACTGGCGATTGCCCAATCAGGCTTGCCATATCGGTTATCGTATCCTTGAAAACTCGCGTCTGCGCTATTTGTTTCACCTCTATATCGTTCTTGCTTATCATTTCGCCGTTTTTAACTGCGTGTTTTAGCATCGGCACTTCGGTCATCATTGCATATCGTCCAGCCAGCGGCATCGCGCTGATAACCGCGCCATCAGAAAGCACCACCAAGCTCGCGCTCCATTTATTATTGCTGCTATCAGGGCGCAAACCGCGCACTTCAACACTAATCGGTTTGTTATATGAATAAAGCGGCGCGGCTTTCTTGCCGTTTATCGTGGCGGAAACAATTTTTCCCTCTGCCTTTTCGGTGAGGGCTTTGCTTACTGCGTCCTCTGCATCTTCATAAGTCAGGTTGAAGATATATGATTGCACGGATTGTGTTGATTGAGCCGATTGCTCCGCTGGTGCGGCAATTTCTTCCGCTGCCAGCGCGGGTAGGGCAAAAAATACACAAAATAACAATAATAATTTACTCATAAAAATCCTATAACGAACTACTAATTACGAACTACGGACTACGACCTTAAACGCTCTGATTTAGGTTTTGTAGCATTTCATCACTTTTTGAAATCACTTTACTGTTCATTTCATATACGCGCTGGGCTTTAATAAGGTTGGTTAGCTCGGTAACTGCGTCCACATTGGAGCTTTCCAAATAACCTTGTAGCATCGTGCCGTAACCATTTGTCCCTGGTGTACCTGTCACTGGTGAGCCAGAAGCCACCGTTTCCATATACATATTGCCGCCAATGGCTTGTAGACCAGCCTCATTGATGAAGGTCGCGGTTTGGAACTGCCCCAAATTTTGCGGCGCAACTTGGTTGGGAATAGTGGCAAACACTTCGCCCGATGAATTGATGCTGATGGCGGTTGCCGTTGGTGGAATGGTGATGGCGGGTTCAACTTGGTTGCCATCTGCGGTTACAATTGTGCCGTCTGGGCTTAATTGCAACGCACCAGCGCGGGTATAGGCAAGCTCGCCGCTAGGAAGCGTAACTTGTAAATAACCTTTGCCCTGAATAGCGACATCAAGCGTGTTGCTGGTGTTTTGCAAAGTGCCTTGGTTGGTATTGCGATAAATCGCGCCAGTTTTAACACCAAGCCCAATTTGAATACCCGTTGGCACAATTGTTCCAGAATCGGCGGAATTAGTGCCAACGCGCTTGTCGTTTTGATAGAGCAAATCCTGAAATTCTGGGCGTTGCAGCTTGTAAGCTGTGGTGTTAATGTTCGCCAAGTTTTGCGAAGTTACATCAACATAAAGCTGCTGTGCTAACATCCCCGTGGCGGCTATATCTAATGCTCTCATTTTATTGCTCCCTAATTACTTATTTTATGACGCCGCTTGCGCGTAAGCATTGGCGGCTTTGCGTTGCAGGTCATACATTGCTTCAATAAATTTTGCGGTGCTGGCAACCGAGCGCGACACATCAATCATGTGTGTAAGCTCCTGCACAGGTTTCACATTTGATGCGCTCAGTGCGCCTTGCGCTATGCGTGGGTTGCTGTCAATTTCTGGGGTGATTTCGCTTTTGAACGAAGCTCCGTTCAAGCGTTCTAGGAGCTGCGGATTTTCAAATTTATAAACGCCGATAGTGGCAAATTCCTCGCCGTCCACAGATATATTCCCCGCCTCGCCAATTTTTATATCACGAGCTTCAGGCGTAAAAACGATGGTTTGCCCGCTATCGCTTAAAACGGGATTGCCCTCGGCAGTAACCAGCGTTCCCGCACCGTCAATCTGGAAATTGCCCGCCTTGGTATAGCGAACGCCAAGCGGTGTCTCCACCGAGAAGAAACCTTCGCCCGCAATCGCTAAGTCAAGCGGATTGCCTGTGGCGTGAATTGCCCCATTTTCAAGATTATGATAGCTGGAAATGTCATAAGCAAACGCCATGTCGTTGCGGTTTTTCTGGTTCACATCCTTGGTCATATAGGAGTTGAACAACAGATGCTCCGCGCCATAGCCAGTTGTGTTGGCGTTGGCGATATTATTCGCCGTCGTGTCCATATCACGAAACAACGCCAATTCCCGCGACAAGGTTATGTATATGCTATTATCCATCTGCTTAACTCTTCCGAAGAAAATTAATTCACTCGGAAGCACAAGCATAAATCATGCCAAATTTTGCCCAACCTTTGCAAAGAGTTGTATCCAGTAATTAATTGGCGGCTTACAATAAAAATGTGACAATTATAAAAAAATATGCAACTAATCATATTATAATCCTTACCAAGAAATGGAAGCTTATGACTGATTTCCCAAAGAAAACTCTTGTTGATTGGCAAAAAGCGGCTGGGAAAGATCTCGGCGTTGATAAGGCAGGAAATCCTGTTCCACTTACGAAATTAGACTGGGAAACTCCCGAAGGTTTTACCGTAAAACCGATTTACACGGCGCAGGATTTGGAAGGTTTGGAATATACTGATACTCTGGCTGGTTTTGCGCCGTTCGTGCGCGGGCCACGCGCCACCATGTATTCTGTGCGCCCGTGGACGGTGCGTCAATATGCTGGTTTTTCGACGGCTGAGGAATCTAATGCTTTTTACAAAAAAAACCTAGCAGGTGGGCAAAAAGGTTTGTCGGTGGCTTTTGATCTCGCCACTC
>SXRF01000053.1 GCA_005792635.1 Rickettsiales bacterium | reverse complement strand
CTTCCCATTCTGGCTCAAGCGGCGTTACATTGACAATTATTCCGCAGCGAGCGTAGGTGCTTTTACCAACGCAAACCACCAATACATCCCGTGGGATGCGAAAATATTCCACAGTGCGAGCAAGCGCAAAGCTATTGGGTGGGATGATGCAAATAGGGGCTTGCCTATCCACAAAACCTTTGGGCGAAAACTCTTTCGGGTCGACGATTGCCGAGTCAATATTAGTGAAAATCTTAAATTCATCCGACACTCGAGCGTCATAGCCATAAGACGAAACGCCATAAGAAATAACGCCTTCGCGGGTTAAATTTTCCACAAATGGCTCAATCATTCCCTTTTGTGCTTGTTCGCGTATCCAGCTATCTGGCATTATGCCCATGTTTATTCTCCTAAGATTATCTTTGCCAAGATATTTAATATTATGCTATAACACGCTTCTTAGAAATTAGTCAAAAATATATTGTGATTTTATGAAACATTTTTATATAAAAATTTTATTTGCTGGCACTGCTTTGGCACTGGCTGCCTGCTCGCCGAAGGTTGATAGCCGCGGTTATGTAAAAACTGTAGAGTGGAAAGATGCTATTACCGTTGGACAGACCACGCGGGAAGATGTTATGGAAAAATTTGGGTCGCCGTCTGCAAAGTCCAGCTTTGGCGATGAAACTTGGTATTATGTTTCCAGCCGCAAAGAGGCGGTGGCGTTCCTAAAGCCAGAGGTGGTGGAACAAGAAGCGGTGGATATTAGCTTTGACGCTAGCGGTGTGGTTAGCGCGGTGAATATTCACAATCAAGATGATGCAAAAGATGTGAAACTGGTGAAGCGCGAAACGCCAACCGAGGGGCATAGCCTTAATTTTATTGAGCAGGCACTGGGAAATTTAGGGAGATTTAACAAACCAGGTGGTGGCGATACAGTAGCACCAGGACGCAGACCAAATAGCGGCGGCGGGTTTTAAGAACAGATTGATGGCTGGCTCTCGGTTCTTTCCCTGCTCGCTGCAACATGTTTAGTATAAATAGCCTCGTTCTCCGCGCCACCTTTTTCAATTAATTCTGCAATTTTATCCGCTGCTAATTTATTCACATCTTTTTTCCGCAAACAACACTCTGCTATCAAATCCACCAATTCTTTGGCGAGTGGTGATAAATCTTCTATGTTCTGCATTTCAGTGATTGTATCCTTCGGGATAATCCCTTTTGGGTGTCCTGTTTGTTTTACATTTCCTAACCCAAGATTTTGCACATATTCATCTTGCGCCCATTTGCCATTTTGTTCATCAACCCAAGGATATTTGGTATAATCATCGTTGGTGAAAAAAAGACTAACACTAGGGTTGCTGTAAATACCACAGCGCAATTGTAATTGGTGTATTCTAGTATAAAATAAGTCCGTATTAATTGGGCTATCGTAATTGTAATGGATATTAACCACACTGCCATCGCCAATAACCACTGGCATTTCTTGACCATTTACAGTTATCAAACCAACATTTTCTGGTTTGCAGTCAGCAAATAACAATCCTTTTTTTGCCAGTGACGAAATCAAAGCATAAATATGTTCTTTCGTTACGCCTTCAGTTTTGACCTTGGGAAGAATTTCAATCTTTAAGTCACCATCTGTCGGGAAAACATATAGCGGCTGCAAAATTTCTGGCTCTTTTTCTCTTTTGTGTTTTTTGCAACTACTAGGCGGAGATGATATATGTAAAACCTGCCCTTCTCCTATATCAATACTCCATGAAAAAGCACCCTTTTCCAATTTTTCCATTACATCAATATTATTGTTTTTCAGGATATTTTGTAGCTTTTCCCTAAAGACTGCTTCATGACATATTATATGATCCAGCTGATTATGAGCAAACAGCGACATATTGCTGCCATAGAACGGGTCGTATTGCGCAAGCTCGTCAAACTCACTTTGAATGCTACGCACTACAAGCTTTCTATAAACATCCTTTTTTATGAATGTTTTTGCGTGATGGTTTTCTTTGTGTGCGGACAAATCGTTCATAAATATTAATCTATCACCAGATTAACTATTTTACAAACAATAATTTATCTTATCGACCAAAAAAGAGGTTTTTTAATTCTTCTCATCAACAAACAAAACAACCTCGTCCTTACCCATAGTGCCAAGGACGCGGCGGGATTGCTCGTCTAGCAAGTCTAAATCCAAGCTGTTGCTACTTAAGCGTTTAATTTTTGCATCTAGCAATTCGCGCTTGGCTTTGGTGGCTTCCAGCTCGCTTTTTAGCGTTTCCAATTTATGGCTTTCGCGCAGCAGGGCAAACAACCCTCGTTCACCGCTAACCGTGTGAAAACCAAGATAAAATAATATCAAAACGCAAAAAAGCGAGCTAGCAGCACGCTTCTGCATTGGGTTTTGCATTTCAGAATTATTTATATATCGGCTCATAGCTTCTGAATATAAACAGTATTTCCTATTTTGGGAAGCAGATTTGCAAAAAATCCTCTCGCGTCCACGCAGTTTCCACGCCGACGGCTTCCGCATTCACAAAAATATCAGGTTTTTCCACGCTAACTTTTGCGAAACTAACCCGCTCGTCGCTGCGGAAAATATGGGCTAGAAGCTCGGTGACGCATTCTTCTAAAAGCGAGGTATGGCTTTTCTTTGCCCAAATATTTATTACCAAATTATGTATATGTTCGTAATTAAAGCAATCTTCTATTACCGCAGGCAAGGCTGGATATTCTCCCTCAACCAAAGCATTTATCAATAGCCGTTGCGGTGTTTTTTCATGGTCATAAATCCCAACTGCCATGTTTGTTTCTAGGTTTTTGACATGTACGCGCCATTTATGAGTTGGTTTAGAGGACATGTTTGCCACCATCGACAAAAATCATTTGCCCTGTTATAGTCTTCTGCTGGGTTAGCCAGTAAGCGACTTCGGCAATTTCTTCTAGTGATATTTGCGTTTGTAAAGGCAATGTTTTTTCTAACTTATTCATATAATCAATATCCAATTCATTAGAAGGCAAAACAATAGTTGGGCAAACACCATTCACCCGTACGCTACTGCCAAGTGATTTTGCTGCCATCTTGGTGAATTCCGCCAGCGTTTTTTTGGATAGCAAATAAGCAAAATGGCTAGTTTGGTTGGTTACAATATCGGTATCCAGTAGGTTAATTACACTTCCGCCAAAGACTTTAGCAAAAGCCTGCGTCAGGAAAAACGGAGCTTTGAAATTAACTGCCAACTGGCGGTCAAACAAGGCTTCATCAGTTTCCATGAATTCAGCGCGTTCAAAGATGGAGGCATTATTAATTAGTGCTACGACATTTGGCATTTTTGCGCGGATGTCCGCCATGAGCGCGGGAATTTTCGCCGTGTCGCGCAAGTCTTGTTGAAATAATTCGCAGTTCACCCCAAGACTGCGCAATTTTTGTTGCAAAGCAAGAGCGTCGTCCTCGGAATTATTATAATGCAGCGCAATATCAAAATTTTTGCTCGCAAAATAAACTGCCATCGCTGCGCCAACGCGCCGCGCACCACCAGTTATTATAACAGCTTCGCGCATCATCCAGCCTTTTTTGCTTGCAAATCACGGCTTCCCGGTTTGATAGCAGGAATAGATTGCAGCTCAGGCGGCAAAGCATCAGGCTTATAGGTTGCCACATCAAGCTTTAGCAGAGAAATCAGCGGCAAAGTCAGCGAAACATCGTTACTTCCACGGCGATCAATCAAACTTGCTACCGCTACTGCCTGCACCCCAAAGGAATTAACGCACGCCACCGCCTCCATCGAGGATTTGCCAGTGGTAACCACATCTTCCACAATCAAGATTTTTTGCCCAGCCGCAAGGTCAAAGCCACGACGCAGCGCAAACGCGCCATCCACCCGCTCGCAAAACATGGTTGGTAATTCCAGTTGTCGCCCCATCTCATAGCCAACCACCACACCACCCATAGCAGGTGCAACAATCGCGTCAATTTTTTGCCCAGTTGCCTGCATCCATTCCCGAACTCGCAAAGCCAAAGCCGCACAAAGCCTTTCGCCGCGCCGCGCATCCATCATCACCCGCGCACATTGTAAATAGGTTGAGCTATGCAAACCTGACGACAAAATAAAATGCCCAGATAGCATCGCACCCGCTGCTTTGAATTCCTCAATTACCGTTTGTTCATTCATTTTTATTCTCGTTTTTGTTTAACAGTCAGTCAATATTATTAGATTACCCGCGTGACAATGCCAAGAAAAACTGTATATTTCGCGGAAATATTTATAAATACGGAGAAAATCATGACTGAGATGAAAGTTAAAGACGCTAATGGTAATATATTAAAAGATGGCGATTCCGTATCAGTTATCAAGGACTTACCAGTAAAAGGTTCTTCAGTGGTCATTAAGCGCGGCACACTGGTAAAAAATATCCGCCTGACCGATGATGAAGGCGAAGTGGAGTGCAACACGCCGCAGGTTAAGGGTTTGGTGCTTAAAACTTGCTTCATTAAAAAGGCATAAACCTGAAATTGCATAGCCGAATATGCACACAAAACCACATGACAAAACCAATAAAACCGCAGCACTCACCCTTAGTGCGCTGGGTGTGGTTTATGGTGACATCGGCACTAGCCCGCTTTATTCTTTCCGCGAGTCAATCCACGCGGCAAGCTCGGGCGGTATGGCTTCCGCGCCCATGGTTATGGGTATATTATCGCTGATTTTATGGGCGATTATTATAATCGTTACGCTGAAATATGTGGTGATTTTGCTACGCGCCGACAACCAAGGTGAGGGTGGAATACTTTCGCTGATGGCGTTGGTTCAGCAAACGGCGGGGCATAAAAAAGGCTGGGTTCTGACGCTGGGTATCGCTGGCGCAGCCTTGTTCTATGGTGATGCAATTATTACGCCCGCCATTTCGGTGCTTTCCGCTGTTGAGGGCTTGAGTTTGGTAACCGATAGCTTCACGCCATATATCAATGTTCTAGCACTTGGAATAATCACCCTGCTTTTTGTTTTTCAAAGTGTTGGCACACAAAAGGTTTCACGATTCTTTGCGCCCGTCATGGTTTTGTGGTTTGCCGCTCTGGCATGGGGCGGAATTCTGCATATAAAAGATAATCCTTTGGTTTTACAGGCGATTAATCCGCTATATGGCATTGAATTCATGGCGACACACGGCATGGCGGGCTTCATCGCGCTTGGCGGCGTTTTTCTTGCAGTGACGGGGGCGGAGGCACTTTACGCTGACCTTGGGCATTTTGGCAAAAAACCAATCCGCATCGCTTGGATTTTTATGGTGATGCCATCGCTAGTCATCAATTATTTTGGGCAAGGCGCATTGGTTCTCACCAACCCAGAAATGGCAGAAAGCCCGTTTTTCAAGCTATATCCTGAATGGGCGTTATTGCCGATGGTTGTGCTTTCCACCTTCGCCACGGTAATAGCCAGCCAAGCGGTGATTAGCGGCGCGTTCTCGCTCACCCACCAAGCGGTGCAGCTTGGCTTGATGCCAAGGCTTACCGTTCGCTATACTTCCGCCAGCCAGCGCGGACAGATTTATTTGCCGAAAGTCAATTGGTTGCTACTTGCTGGTATCGTACTGCTGGTGGAGCTGTTCCGCACTTCGAGCAATCTTGCTTCAGCTTATGGAATTTCGGTTACAGGCACGATGGTTATCACCGCCCTGCTCGCTTTCCAAGTTATGCGCCACCGCTGGAAATGGTCGCTTGCGCTTAGCGTGCTGGTGGTTTCGCCGTTACTATTTATTGACTCGCTATTCCTCGCCGCCAACCTCACCAAAATACTCGATGGTGGTTTCATGCCGCTAATTATTGCTGGCATACTTATTTTAATGATGAAAACTTGGGTACGCGGTATCGCCACGCTAAATGAGCAAGTGCGCTCCAGCCAATATACCGTTGCTTCATTTATGAGTGAAATAAAAAATCTTCACCCCAAAAGAGTGGACGGAACAGCGGTGTATTTAAGCAGTGACTCAACTTATATTCCCGCCGCTTTCTTGCATAATTTGAAGCATAACAAAGTGTTGCATGACCATAATATTCTTATGAGTTTTCAATTCGCAACAACGCCATTTGTCGATGAAAACGAAAAAATTACTGTTGAGCAAGTGGAACATGACATAACCCGCGTGGTGATGAAAATTGGCTATATGGAGCTGCCCAAAATCACCACTGCCCTGCGCTTGCTGCGGGCAAAAGGCATAAAGCTGGACATGATGATGACCACCTTCTTTATCTCGCGGCGAAGCATAGTGCGCTCGGCAAATTTCGGGATGCCCGTATGGCGCGATAATTTATTTATCGCCATGACCAAATTCGGCAGCGACGCTACTGGATATTTCCACATTCCGCCCAGCCGCGTGGTGGAAATCGGCTTGCAAATGACGGTTTAGATTATATCGTCCAAATCCAGTCCAAGAGCAACCGCGATTGCTTTTAGAGAGCCAACAGAACCTTGTTTTTTCCCTGTTTCAAGTTGAGCGAGATAGGCTCGGGCAATTCCTGCTTTTTCAGCCAGCTCAAGCTGTGTCATGCCGCGATAATTGCGATATACGCGGATAGCATTTGCGCCAGCAACTAACTCATGCACCAGTGATGCTGGCATACGCTCTTCATTTTTGGATTTAGAGATCGCTTCGTCAAAACTGCGAATATCATCCAGCATTTCCGAATCATCGACCAAATGCTCAAACTCTAGCAAAGGAAGCACGATGAATTTCTCACCACCTCTTTCAATTATTTCTCTGCTCATTGATATGCTCCACCCCTGAATTTTATATCGACCACAATCACAACCAATATATCGTCCTCAATTTTATAAAAAACTCGTAAATCACCAACCCGAAGCCGATAACCATCTCTGCCTTGTAGTTTGAGAGCGTTATTGTTTTTTGCATATGGATTTTGCGCGAGTAATTCAATTTTCTTCTCCACTAAAGAAGCAATATTACGCGGCAATCTACGCAATGAATTTATCGCATTCTTATTATATTCAATCTTATATTGCATAATTGTACCTTAAAGCTACATATAGCGCAAGCTATTTGTTACAAGTCCAGCTCTACATTATCAATCAACCTTGTATTGCCCAGCCATGCGGCGACGAGCAGATGGTCGTCAAAAACTTCCAGATAATCGACCTTGAAACCAGCTTCGGTTAAAGCCTTAATCCCTTTGGCAATGCTCGCCTCTGCGCCAATTGCTGCCATCTCTGCGGCAGTTTCGCGCAAGGTTTTATATAGCAGTGGTGCGATTGCACGCTCACTTGCTGAAAGATAGCGATTGCGCGAGGACAGGGCAAGACCGTCCGCCTCCCGTACAATTTCCGCGCCAATAATTTCGCTAGGAATATCAAGATCCTCAACCACACGGCGGATAATGGCAAGCTGTTGATAGTCCTTCTGCCCAAAAATGGCGATATGCGGCATAACGCGCAGCAAAAGCTTGGTCACCACCGTTGCCACGCCATCAAAATGCCCTGCGCGAAATTTTCCGCATAATATATTACCCATTTCACCAGCGGAAATACTAGTTGCAAAACCATCAGGGTACATATCCTCCACGCTTGGCGCGTAAATCACACTCGCGCCCGCCGCCTTTGCCACTTCCACATCTGCTTCCAGCGTGCGTGGATAACGATCAAAATCCTCGCCCGCGCCAAACTGTGTCGGATTCACAAAAATGCTGACCACCACCGCGTCCGCCAGCTCGCTTCCTTGCTTAATAAGCGCGGCATGCCCAGCGTGAAGCGCACCCATAGTGGGAACAAGGGCAACTCGTTTTCCTACTCGCGCCAGTTCTAGCAATGCTTGTTGCAGGCTTTCTAAATCATAAGCCAAAATAGGATTGCTTGTTAGTTGATTATTTGTCATTTGCTGCTATGTCTTCTGGAATAATTTATTGGCAACATGCTACAAACCAAAAAAAAATGCCACAGAAAAACATCCATCAAACCACACAGCTACTCAGCGAATATCAAAATCTTGTAGAAAACAAAAAAATTCAAGATGATGCGGCGCAACGGCAAGTGCTTGCGGCATTACAGACCGTTTTGTTCACCTTAAAAAATCGGCGTGCTAAAAAATCGATATTATCTTTCAAACTCCCAAAAACCACAAATGCGCCAAAAGACAGCCACAATCTATATATTTGGGGTGATGTCGGGCGCGGAAAGTCCATGCTTATGGACTTATTTTTTGCCGCCGCGCCAACGCAAAACAAGCGCAGAGTACATTTCCACGCCTTCATGCAGGAAGTTCACGCACGGGTTCATGAAATTCGGCGCAAGGGCTTGGGTGATCCTGTGGCGTTTTTAGCGCGAGAAATTGCAAAGGAAACCGCACTTCTGTGTTTTGACGAATTGCAAGCAACTGATGTTGCCGATGCTTCGCTGCTTTACCGCTTATTCGAAGGGCTATTTTCCAGTGGTGTGTGTATTGTCAGCACCTCCAATCGCCCGCCAGAATCCTTATATACTGGCGGTGTGCAAGCGGAAAGATTTGAAAATTTTATTGCTCTACTTAAAGAAAAAATGACCATTGCCAGTCTTAATGCGCAAGCAGATTATCGCTATTTGCAAGGTAAGAATGCTATAAAACTTTACCACTATCCGCTTGGTACGGATGCTGATGAATTTGTTTCTGCATCGCTAAAACGCCTAGGCGCAGATGCACCAGCTACAAACGAAAATTTTGTAGTGCATGGGCGAAAATCTTCTTTTACCGCTTATAAAGACGGTAAAATTGGGCTATTTTCGTTTGCCCAGCTTTGCGAAGCTGCGCTTGGTGCGGCGGATTATCTGGCACTCGCCAAGCGGCTTAACGCAATTATTATCACCGACATCCCTGCCCTTGCGCCAGAACAACGCAACGAAGCGAAGCGATTTGTAACGCTGATTGATACGCTTTATGAACGGAAAGTTCAGCTAATCTGCACTTCTGCCGTTCCGCCAGAAAAAATTTATGATCTGGGCGATGGTTCTTTTGAATTCCACCGCACCGTTTCACGCATTACCGAAATGGGCAGTGCAGGCTATTTTGCAGAAGCTAAATAGCACTCTTGCCGCGACTAACAGCGGCGATGCCTGTGCGGCAGATTTCAATGAGACCGACTGGGCGCATTAGTTCAATAAATGCGTCAATTTTTTCCAGTGTCCCTGTGATTTCAAAAACAAAGCTGCTGGTAGTCGAATCCACCACCCGAGCGCGGAAAATATCCGCAACACGAAGAGCCTCCACCCGTTTTTCCCCCTCGCCAACAACCTTTATAAGAGCCAGCTCGCGCTCCACATGTGCGCCGTCAACCGTTAAATCATGCACCTTATGTACAGGTATCATCCTATCCAACAATTTTTTTATTTGCTCAATTACCATCTCCGTTCCCGAAGTCACAATGGTAATGCGCGAGAGTTTTTTTGCATCATCAACCGAAGCCACGGTCAGGCTTTCAATGTTATAGCCGCGCCCTGAGAACAAGCCAATCACCCGCGCCAAAACGCCAAATTCATTATCCACCAACACCGCCAGCGTATGGCGGTTTATAACATTGGTAACCGTTGGTATGTCGTAGACAATATCTTTCATAATTATTTATTCACAATCTTAATGTCAGTTTTTATAAAATCATCACCTTTGAATAGTAGAGGTGCATTATAATCTTTGGCAAGTGCATAGGAAAAGCAATCCCCCATATTTAAGGCAGCAGGATACCGTCCCTTTCCGTACCTAATAAAAGCTTCAATAGCAAACATGGCTTGTTTCTTATCTACATTGTCAATTGATATAGCCAGCTTTTCGAGAAGAAGTTCAAGCTCTTGCCTACCATTTTGAGGAAATCTACTGACAATAACCATGGTTGCTTCCACAAAGCTAACTGCTGACATAACACGGATTTTATAGTCGGTAATAATGTCAACAAGCTTATCTGAGGCAGGCTCACCAAGCAATATCGCAATAATGGCGGATGTATCTATCACTATCAATCAAAACATCCATTTTCATTATAACCAATAATTTCATCTTCTGTCCTACTGTCATGCACAGAAAGCAATTGCAACCTAGCAACTATTTTCTGCACTTCTTCCAAGGCTTTTTGTTTTTCTAGCGCAGTAACCGCACTATCTTTTTTAAGCCTTGTATGAAAAATTTGTTCTTGCAGAGCATCTAAAACTGCTTCATCCAAGCTAACTCCCCGCATATCAGCGAGTATATGCGCTAGCCTATCTGCTTCTGGATTCTGTATAGAAAGTGTCATTTTATGACCTCAAAACAATTTTACCCATGCATTATATAATAAAACTTAAATTTTTCAAACCAAATTCTTGTTTAATTCGCCAGCGTCTTGGTCGGGTGAGAGCAACAGCTCGTAATGCGCTGCGCCCGCCGCGATCATCGGGTACACATTCTCATTTTGATCCACCACCATATCCAAAATCACCGCGCCTTTATGGTTTATCATTTCTTCTATTTTTGCGTCTACTTCTTCCAGTTTTTCGCAGCGCAAACCTTTGATTCCGTAAGCCTCTGCCAGCTTCACAAAGTCGGGCAGGCTGTCCATATATGACTCGCTGTAGCGGTTGCCGTGGAACATTTCCTGCCATTGGCGCACCATGCCCATATAGCGATTGTTCAATATCAAAATTTTAAGCGGCAAACGATATTGCATAATTGTGGAAAGCTCTTGAATATTCATAAGAACTGACGCCTCACCCGTCACGCAAACCACCAAACCTTCTGGTTGCGCGATTTGCACACCAACCGCCGCAGGAACGCCATAACCCATTGTGCCAAGCCCGCCTGATGTCATCCAGTGGTTAGGCTTATCATATTTCAGATATTGCGCCGCCCACATTTGGTGTTGCCCAACATCCGTTGTAACATACGGTGAGTGTTTTTTCGTTAGTTCATTGAGCCTAGCTAGCGCGTGCTGTGGCTTAATCGCTGCACCCGCTGGTTGCTTGTAAGAAAAGCTCTTTTTCGCCCGCCAGCCCTCTATCTGCGTCCACCAATCAGCTAAATCCGCTTTGCTTGGCGTGGATTTTTGTTTTTTCCACAGCTCCAGCATTTTGGCGACCACCACACCCGCATCACCCACAATCGGAATATGAACACGCACATTTTTATTGATAGAAGACGGGTCAATATCCACATGAATTTTCTTGGAATTCAGCGAGAATGCGTCCAGCCGCCCTGTCACGCGGTCGTCAAATCTCGCGCCGATATTTATCATGACATCGCACTGCGCCATGCACATATTAGCTTCCAGCGAGCCGTGCATCCCCAACATCCCGACAAATTGCGGGTCGCTGGCGGGGAATGCGCCCAAGCCCATCAGCGTATTGGTGCAAGGAAAACCAGTGAGTTGCACCAGTTCGGTAAGTGTTTCACAAGCCTTTTTACCAGCGTTGATAACCCCGCCGCCCACATAAAAAATTGGTCGCCGCGCGGTTGCCATCAGCGCGATTGCTTTTTCCACCTGCGCCATATCAGGCTCGGTTTGCGGAGCATATGACGGGCGGGCGGGCTGCGTTGGTTTTCCTAGGTAATTGGTCATTTGGTTCATGATATTTTTCGGAATATCCACCACCACAGGACCGGGGCGACCAGTTTGAGCGATATGGAAGGCTTCGTGCATAATGCGCGGTAATTCCTCAATATTTTGCACCAGATAGTTATATTTGCTGCATGAGCGCGTGATACCCGTTGTGTCAGCCTCTTGGAAAGCGTCAGAGCCAATCAGATGCGTTGGCACTTGCCCCGTGATGCACACAAGGGGGATAGAATCCAACAAAGCGTCGGTTAAGCCCGTCACCGCGTTGGTTGCCCCTGGCCCAGAAGTCACCAAAACCACGCCCACCTTGCCTGTAGAGCGGGCATAGCCTTCGGCGGCGTGGGTTGCAGCTTGCTCATGGCGCACGAGGATATGGCGCAGCTCATTTTGCTTGAACAGCGCGTCATAAACAGGAAGAACCGCGCCCCCCGGATAACCAAAAACCACCTCAACCCCTTCACTCAGAAGGGATTTTACGATAATTTCCGCACCAAGCATCTCGGTTGGTAATTCAGCCAATGATTTAGTCATTATTCACTCATTTTCCTTAATACATGAAGGATAGAACGCTAGCGTTTTTGGCAGCCTAGGTCAATAGACTTCCTCGAAATTAGGTAATCAATAGAAAATTTGCCCGCACCATTACATAAAATAACGCCCAGCAACATTGCCCAATAAGCATGCTGAATATTTTGGTCATAGGTTAATTGAATAACTGCGGTCATAGCAAGCAGTGGCAGGGTGGCAAGGCGGCTGGCAAGCCCAAGAGTTAGCAAAATTGGGCAAGCAAGCTCAAAAATAGTGCCAGAAATAGCGGCAAAAACGGGGGGAATAATAGGCACTTGATATTCATCACGAAACAGGGCGATGGTATTGTCAAAGTCCTCTATTTTAATAATTCCTGATACCCAAAACACATGCGCCATCCACAGCCGTAGCATGAGCAGCATTAGCGGGGTTAAAGAGTTGCTAAACACCAGAAATTTGCTATAAGTCGTTGCAATTAATGTTGATTTCATGTTTTTGTCCTTTCGTAGTTTTAATTTTATTTGCATAAGCGTATTCGTGCATAACTCATAAAAAGTTACATTATGGCTGAAATTAATGATTGTGCAGAGTTGATGCGCCTTGCTATGGCTGGTAGCGAGCGAGCATATAGCGACTTGTTGCGCGAATCAGCAAGGATTGTGCGACCATATCTGAACAAAAAACTGCAAAAACAAGACGAGGTGGAGGATGTGGTGCAAGAAATCCTGTTCTCAATCCACAAAGCCCGCCACACTTACGATGGAAATCGCCCATACAAGCCTTGGTTATTTGCCATTGCCCATTTCCGTTTGCAAGATCGCTTGCGGAAAATATATACAGACCCACTGCGAAATGCTCATGACATAGACGAAATGGAAATAATAGCAGAGGAAAATGTAACCGAATCGGCGCATGACTACGAATTAGTGGATAGGGAAATTACCCGCTTGCCTGACAAACAGTCGGCAATTCTACGGCTTATCCACGGCGATGGCTATACGGCAAAGGAAGCGGCGGCACGGCTGGGAATGAAGGAATCAGCGGTCAAGGTTTCCGCCCACCGCGCTTATAAAATATTGAAAGAAAAGCTAAAAAAATAAAATGAATACTGAGCAATTGATTAAAGACTTAAGCAAAGAACCACTCCACCGAAAAGCGGTGCTTAGTCACGTGCGAATTTTTTGGCAGTGGCTATTGGTTTCCTGTGTTTTTGTTGCCGCAATGCTTGCTATATTCGGAATTCGCCCTGATTTAAGTGCAAAGCTGCAAGACAGGTTTTTTCTCGCGGAAATCATTACTTTAGCTGCAATTACATTAAGCACCGCCTTTTCAGCTGCGATATTATCCTTTCCTGATCTTTATCAAAAAAAAACCTGCTTATACATTATTCCTGCTTCAATGCTGGCATTTATGGTGAGTTTATTGTTTGCCTATCTGGAAAACTCCTCTGCGCCACTTCCTATACATAGTTTTATTTGTTTGTTGTGTATCACTATGTTTTCAATATTCCCTGCGGCTTGGATGTTTATTTTGTTACGCAAGCAAGCAACAACGCATCAAAAACTGACTGGCAGCACCGCGCTACTGGCTGCGTGCAGCATTGGCGCACTAACTTTGCGCTTGTCAGAGGAAACAGATTCCGTAGAGCATCTTATATTATGGCATTACTTGCCGATGATTGGTTATATGCTGCTTGGAGCATGGCTGGGTAAAAAATTATTGAAATGGTGATAGACTTCTTCATAAACCAATTTTGCTGGAAAATTAACTTGCAAATGAAGCCTCGCAAAATGCTCATGTACCCAAAAGTACACTGCGCTTTTGCACTCCATTTGCGGCGCACTTTCCTCAGCAAAATAAGTTTCTAAAAAAGTCTAATGTAACCTTTTTTGATTGTGATACGAATATGTTTGTAGCAAGGGATAAACTCTTCGCTATTTTCGTTTTATATCAATAATTAATTAAGGGGAATATTATGAATAAAGCTCTACTTACTGCCGCTATGGCTGGTGTTTTTGCTGCTGGTTTTGCTATGAGTGCGAATGCTGCTGACGACAAAATGGCTGCATCAAAAGAAAAATGCTTTGGCATTGCAAAAGCTGGTAAAAATGATTGCAAATCAGCAAATGGTTCACATTCTTGCGCTGGTCATGCAACTGTTGATAATGGTGCTGATGAATGGAAATTCGTTGCTGCTGGCACTTGCGAAAAAGAAGGTGGTTCTTTGAAGCCTGCTACTGAAATTAAGATGTAGTTTTGAGATTATAGGATGACGGGATGATAAGATGATTGGAAAAGAAACATCTAGTAATCTCGTCATCCCTTCATCTAATTATCCCCATCTTGGCTTTGGGCTTGGTCTTCGCGCTGTGCATTATGAAGAAATTTTGCGGGAGAGGCCAAAAAGCGTTGATTGGTTTGAGGTAATATCCGAAAATTTCATTGATGCCCACGGCGGATATTGGGATTTTCTGGCAGATTTACGCCGCGATTACTGGGTTATTATGCACGGTGTTTCGCTTAATATCGGCTCGCCCGACGCGCTGGATTTTTCCTATCTTTCTAAGCTAAAAAAACTTGCGGATTTTTTGGATGTTCCGTGGTTTTCTGACCATTTATGTTGGACTGGCGCAAACGCCCACAACACTCATGACTTGCTGCCGCTGCCCTATACCACTGCTACCCTTGCCCATATTGTGGAGCGCGTAAAGCGTGTGCAGGATTTTATGGGGCGCAGATTTATCATTGAAAACCCGTCCAGTTATTTGGAATTTTCCGAGTCCAGCATCCCCGAATACGAGTTTATGGCGATGCTGGCGCAGCAAGCGGGTTGCGGAGTGTTGCTCGATGTGAATAATGTTTTTGTGAGCGCGTTTAACCATGGTTTTGACGCAAAAACCTATATCGACACCATCCCTAGCGAAAAAATAGCGCAGATTCACCTCGCAGGACATAAAAATTTAGGCACGCATATTATTGATACCCATGATGATTTTGTCGTCCGCGAAGTTTGGGAATTATACGACTATACCATTAAAACCAAAGGCGCGAAAACCACCATGATCGAGTGGGACGAAAATATCCCCGAATTTTCCACTCTGGTTTCCGAAATTGAAAAAGCAAAAATATGGGCAGAAAAATATGAAGCTGCTTGAGGAGTTTCATAGCGCAATTCTTATGGGTGATGGCACAGAAATTTTATCTGCAATAAAGCCACATCCGCGCCTTTCGCCCGCGCAGCAATTCGCCATTTATGCGGGTGGTTATCGAGTTCGCCTTATCGCCGCTATTCGCAGCGATTACCCTGCCCTTCTTGAATATCTTGGTGACAGCGGATTTGATGCTCTCGCCCTTGCTTTTATCGAAAAAAATCCACCAACCAGCTATAATCTTGATTTTTATCCGCATAAATTTGCGGAATTTGTTCAGGAAAATTCGGAAGATATTTTTGCGAAAGATTTAGCGCGGCTGGAAGGCACAATCGCCGAGGTTTTTATGCTTCCTGATAGCGAGCCACTAGCGGCAAATACATTGCAGCAATTATCGCCAGAAGAATTTGGCGGATTAAAATTGCGCTTGCGAACGGCGGCTAGGCTGCTCACCTTTTCCACTAATGTACACGATTGGCTAACGCAGCAAAGATCTGAAAATCAAAACCACAAACCTGAAGCCCGAGACCCTAGCCACTTACTAATCTATCGTCATAATAACGAGGTGCAGAGACTTCCCCTTTCCGCAGCAGCATTTGCCTTGTTGCAGCAACTAGAGGCGGGGAAAACCGTAGCAACCGCAATAGACAATGTAGAAAACGCCAACCCAGAATATATGGATGAAATCGCCAGCAATTTGCAAAGCTGGTTCGCCCAGTGGCTGTCAGACGGTTTTTTTACTCCTCCACTGCATATGGCGGCACTAAAAATAAACAATTATTAATGATTTGTTAGGATAAATATGCTATTATCGGCAAATGGCAGAGCAGAACCAACAGCTTCAAGGTGAAGAATATAGCGACGAGCAACTCCTCGCTTCTTTGGAGCGTTCGGTTGTTTATCTAGTTTTGCGTGACTCTGAAATAGTGGAAGCACCGAGCATACACCGCCAAATAGAAAAAGGCATTTCCGATAAAATAGACAATTCACGCCAAAAAGTGCAGGCAGCTAAAAACAATATACCGCAATATATTGAGCCGATGAAGCCACATGGCTATCCGCGCGATATTATTGATAAATTTGCCAATGAGATGGTGCAACTTGCTGATGATTTTTCGCCAGAAAAAGCGGATAAAATCCGCAGGATTTATGCGGATATAGTTGCCAATCTTCCGCCGTGGCAGCAAGCCTTGGTTATAGAAGGCAATCGCCCAATTGTTTTTGGAAGATATAGTACGATTAATGCTCTGTATAAAGAAAAGGGAGGTGCAAAGGAAAGTAATATAGACGGTTTTTTCCAACCAAAGGAAAACCAAGTGTATGTATCTATTGGTTTTTTTGGCTCACATTACGGTGTAGCCAATACAACATGGCACGAAAAAGGCCATCAATTTGACTGGATGAAAGAGCTGGTTGGTTCAGGAAAATTTTATTCTGATAATTCAGATTCATGGAAAAACGCGCTCGCCAGAGAACAAAATAACTGGCAATTCGTAATGCAGCACGGCGGTGAGGAAATACTAAAAGAGATAGCACCACGATACAATGTAAGTAAATTATTATCTGCCTATACACCAGAAAAATTTCCACACGAAGCCATGGCGGAAATGACCGCAGTATATAACAAGGCTTATGTAAAATATGGCGGGGATGTTGGTAAAGTTAATGCGCTAATGGAGAATGCTTACCCAGATCTTTTCCCTGTTTATCGTGATGAGTTTATTCCGCACTGTATGGCAAAAGTAAAAGCTATGCGTGCGGAGCATTTAACACAAGAAAAATTATCAAATCCAGAAAATGTTCTTGTGTCATATGACGCAGAAAGAAATCTTGCTTATTCAGAAATTAAGGAGGTAGATTTTCCAAATTCTGATGGCGCAACAAATTCAAAGCGCAAGGGAATTGAGGCAGTAACCTTTCTACATGACAGGGATGTCGGGGATGCGAAAGCAGTGTTAAAACAACACGGAATCAACGCAACATTTTTTGAATCTGGAGAGCCAGAGTATCGCCAGTATTTACTTTTTGATAATGACGCAGACGCAAAAAAATTTGAAGATTTACGAAAAAGCGGAAATTTATTAAAACACCAACCGCATGCGGACACTCCTCTTGCAAGACCTACGCCCACTCCGCCACCATCAGATACAAAAACCGCAGCTTTATTATTTGGCAGAGATGGTGTGGATGCCAAACTCGCTGCGGAATTACTGCAAAAATCAGGGTGGGAGCAAAATAACCTATCAGGCGCGATGGGTGAAAAAGCGAAAGCTTTGGATTTATCTTCAATAACACCATTTGACAGGCTGGACATTTATAAATTGCAGGAAGATATAGGGGCGGCGCATCTGCGGATTATGCAGGATGGCAATAAATCATACCTTGTCGTGCGTGATATGGAGCAATTCAGCGAGCTGGTTGCTAAAGCCAATGGAATTCCTGTTCGCTCTTTGCCTGCAATTACAAGCACTGTAAAATCTTTGGCGACATTCTTACCAACTAATCTTGACAATATCGCAATGGCTGGTGTTGCTTCTGCGGGGACTACGCTGTACAATTTATACAAAGGATATGGCACATACGAATCCTTTGAAAGTGGCAAAGAAGTTTTTTCAGAAGCATCAGGATTTGCATCAGTTGGTCGCTCATATAATGCAAGCAGTAATGGCAATTTACAAGAAGCAGCTATTCAGGCAGCAGATGCGCTTGGTATGCCAATACCTGCACTAATGGAAGCAATCAAAGCATCTTGGCAAGAATGCTCACCTAGGGATTTCGCACCACATTGTCTAGCGCAAGCAAAGCCCGCAAAAACGACAGACAAAACAACTCATAGGTAGAAACCCTACTCCTCCACTGCTTTAATCGGCAGGGTGAAGGTGAAGACTGCGCCAGTGCCTTTTTTGCCAGTGCCTTCGTTTGCGTTTTCCGCCCAGATTTTGCCGCCATGCGCGTGGATGATGCCGCGGCAAATGGCAAGCCCCAGCCCGCCGTCGCTGCTATCACCGCCATAGAATTTATCAAAGATTTTTTCTTCCTCACCTGCGGGAATGCCCGCACCATTATCGGCAACGCTCACAAAAATATCAGGTTTATGATTGCTAGCAGTGATGGTAATCGTTGTTCCTGCTGGTGTATAGGTAGCGGCATTTTCAAGCAGATTGATTAGCACCTGCTCAATCAGCAAGCCGTCCATTTGCAACAGCGGCAGACCATTTTCAACATTCGTCACCACCTTGTGATTCGCCAGTTTCTGCTCCACGCGCATAAGAGCTGAACCAATTAATTCCTCAATAAAATACAGCTCTTTATTCAGCTTCACCGAGCCAGACTCAAGGCTGGAAACATCCAGCAAATTAGTCACGACCCTTGCCAGCCTTGCGCCTTCTTCGTGAATGGAGCGCAACAGCTCGGTTTTATATTCCTGCGTTATTCTATCGCCCTCTATCAGCAAGGTGCTTGCCGCACCCGTAATCGCCGCCAGAGGCGTTCGCAGATCATGCGAAACCGAGGACAGCAGGATATTTCGCAGTTTTTCGCTCTCCGCCTCAATCATGGTTTTTTCCATGAGTTCCGCCGATAACGCCCGCTCCAAAGCCGAGGCGGTAATCGCGGCAAACGCCTCTAGAAGCTCTAGCTTGTCGGTTGTATAGCCGCCGTCCAAATCGTCATGCGGCATCACGCCAATCACACCAACCGCGCCGCTAGAGGCAATTAGCGGAACATATAACGCGCTCGCACTCGGCAGAGTATCTGTTCCCAGCCCAGCATTTTGCTTATGGGTGAATGCCCAGCGGGCAACGCTTTCCTCGCGCACAGGGTCAATTCCCTTGCTATCGCCCTGCGTTTCTGAAACCACCGTTTGCAGCTCGCCCTTGTCATCCGCCAGCCAGACAAACACATCGCCGTCCAACATTTCCGCGATATGTTGCGCCGCCACCTGCGCGAGGGTAACTTTGCCGCGATTAGCAGTCAGTTCACGGCTCATAGCAAACAGGCTGGAAGTGTTTTTTTCGCGCTTTCTTGCGCCAATTGCTTGCAAGCGCAGGCGCGAGGTTTGCGTGCCGATAATTGCGCCCGTAAGCAACAAGCCAATAAAGGTTACGATTTCTTTTTCTTCAACAATATGCAGATTATAATATGGCGGCAGGAAGAAAAAATTAAAACAAACCGCGGAAAGAAAGCTGGTAATCAGCGACGGAATCCGCCCATAGCGCAGGGCAATACTCACCACACCCACCAAATAAATCATCACCAGATTAACAGGGTCAATATGCGAGCGAAACGGCAAAGCAAACAAGGTGCAAACCAACACCATTAACGCCGCGATAGCCAGACTTTGTCCAAGTCCTTGCCATGAGCTATGCGCTTTCCAAAATGGTGATTGCAGAGATTTTTTATCTTCCGCGTCGCCCGTCACCACATAGACATCTATCTCGCCAGATCCACGAATAATCTCATCCGCCAGCGTTCCCGACAGAAACGCGCGCAGCCGCGACTTATTGGGTTTGCCGACAATGATTTTGGTAATGCCGTTTTTTCTCGCATATTCCAAAATATCATCAGATGCCTTTTGCCCTTGGATAATCTCGGTTTCCGCGCCCATGCGGTCGGCAAGGCGCAGCGTGCGCTCCACCGCTTGCTGACCTTCTTTGCTCAGGCGGAAATGGCGTTCATTTTCAATATAAATTACTGTCCACTGCGCTTTAAGCCCGTTCGCCATGCGCTTTGCCGTACGAACCAGCTTGGCAGAAAGCGTATCAGGCCCGATACACACCAAAATTCTATCCGCGCCACTCCAGCCCTGCGTTCCGCCGCCACCCGTTTTATAAACATCCATCAGCGCGTCAACGCGTTCAGCAGTGCGGCGCAGCGCAAGTTCACGCAGGGCAATCAAATTGCTTTTTTTGAAGAAATTCTGGGCAGCGCGTTTTTTCGCATCAGGCGCGATATACACCTTGCCTTCGCTTAAGCGTTTGAGGAGTTCTTCCGACGGAATATCCACCAGCGATATTTCATCCGCCTTGTCAAACACCGCGTCAGGCACAGTTTCCTTCACCCACACGCCAGTTATCCTATCTGCATCGACGCGCAGACCCTGCTGGGGCCGCAGGGCGGCGGCGTCGCCGAGGCGCGCATCTTCGACGCCAGCGGCCTCGTCGGCCGCTCGACGCAGAGCCTGCTGGTCCGGGAGCGGGCCTAGG
>SXRF01000052.1 GCA_005792635.1 Rickettsiales bacterium | reverse complement strand
TCCGCCAGCAGCAACAAAATCAACAACTCTTTTCCTTAAGTCAACACTGTAAGTCATTTTTGCCCCCATAGGTTGTGAAAACAAAAATTGCTTACATTATAATGATTAAAAATGTGTAAATATTAAGCCAATTGACTATACATGAGTACCATCACCCTCGTGCTTGGCTATGCCTTGCATGGGAATGTGATGGGTTGGGAGGAGGTTATAACAAGCCTTCTTCCTGCTTGCACCCTTCTCGCCATGGGTGCCGCTGGTGTCCCGATGGGGGCACTCGCTATGATGGCTGGAGTCCTGCCTTTGGCAGGGGTTGAAAGCAATCAAGTTGGGTCAATAATGGCTCTACTTATTGCTTTTGATCCCTTCCTCGCAAGGGGAAGGACTCTAATAAACCTCTTCGGAGACGCTGTAGCACCATTGGTGCTTTACAAGCGTTTCCTGAGGTAGGTGATTAGGGCTTTATTCTTCGGAATAAAGCCCTTTTTTTATTCAAAACAAATGGATTCTGCCCAGAAATTCGCTAGAGCGTAGCGAGCTATAGTAGAATTTATGGGTGGAATCTACACCAGCAATGCCAACTGCTCATCAGTCAGATTCCCCGGCACCATAAGCATGGGGACAAGCAGAGTATCGCCGAGCTGTCCGCCAAGCCACGCAGCAAGCTTCCCGCGTCCTGAGTGGTGCTTATGGGCGACACCTAGCACCAACATAACCACCACAGGGTCGCTCATCGCCGCTTCGACTATTTTATCACCAGAGCCACCCTCCAAAAGCAATAGACTAGGGGTGACGGCGAATGATTTTTCCACCTCATCGCAAAGATTTTTCAGCAACTCCTCGCCATCGCGCAAGCGTTCTTCGCGCATCCGTTCGGCAACCGAACCTAAAGTCTGAAAATCCGCTGGCGGCACAACATGCAGCAAAGCCACCAAGCCACCACGCGCCATAACCTTCATACAAGCAAGGCGCACAGCAACACGACACTCGCTATGAGAGTCCACACATACCAAATATTTCCTATTCACTTGTTGCATAACTCACACCTTATGTTCAAATAGCCTGCCCACAAACCAACCAATAACGAGTGCCATTATTATACTGGTTATACCATATAACACTGGCGCGTTGTGAGCAAAATTATAAATATATGCGTCCAACCCGCTTTTTACCACCGTTATCGGGGTTGACTGCATCCCCACCACTTCACCGTCACTTAGCAAATAAATCTCCGCCGTATAGTTGCCCGCGGGAATATTATCAGGAAATTCTATCACCGTTTTGAACAAAGTTTCGCCCATAAAGCTTATCGGATCACTACTCACCGCATATAACTTCTGGCGAGCTTGATAATCCAAAAATGCCTGCGAGAATTCATTGAATTTTGCAATTTTACTAATATCTGGCGGCGCAGGAAGCAAATAATTCACACCAATTCCAAGCTTGGTGAACAGTGCTGACTGATCGATTTCGTTCAGCGGCTTGCTGCTGGCTAGCGCGTAAAAATTGGGGGCATCGAGAAATTTCATGCGGTCGCTATTTACCCACATACCTGCAACTTCTTCTTTTTTTCGCACCAGATAATTTTTATTTTCACCCCGTACCACAACCACAACATCACCACTATCACTGCGCGTCCCAAACACGAATATACGCGTGCCGTTAAATCCAGCGTCCATATGGATTTGATAGTTTGATAAATCAGCAACTAGAGGAGCGGCTTGAGCTGTGTGTCCGCAAATGAAATATACTGCAAAACACAAAAAAGATAACAGATGACGGATGACAGATGACAAGCAACAGACGGAATTTTTGTTATCTGTCATCTGTTATCCGTTATCTACTGTTCAATAACCCGCAGAAACGCCTGTTCAAGTCCCGTTTCTTTCATCTGTTCTTTGAAGGCTTTTGGCGTGCCGATGAAATAAAGTTTTCCGTCATGAATAACGCCGATTCTATCGCAAATTTCATCAATATCCGAAAGTATATGCGAGCTAAAAAATATAGTCTTCCCTGCTTTTTTATTCGCCAGCAATTCATTTTTCAGCTTAATGCGTGCGCTGGGATCTAGCCCACTCATCGGTTCGTCAAGAATAAGCAACGCAGCATCCACCAGAAACGCACCAACCAATCCCAGTTTTTGCCCCATCCCCTTGGAATATGAGCCAACTCGTTGCGAAAGCACATCAGGGTTCAAGTCCAACGCCGCTGCCTTTTCCTTAGCTGCCTCAGCGTCCAGCGTTTTACCATAATATGACAGTGCCAGCTCCAGATATTCCATCCCCTTCAAATAGCGCGATGGTTGAAATTTTTCAGGTAGGTAGGATAGGTTTTTTCGCGCATTGATATTTTTTGCTGAAACTCCAGAAATTTCAACACAGCCCTTCTGTGCATCAACTAAATCCAACATAACTTTTATCAGCGTGGTTTTCCCCGCACCATTAAGCCCGATAAGTCCAAAAATCTCACCAGCCACTAAAGAAAAATCAATATTCTCCAGCACTTTTTTCTTACCATAGCTTTTATCAATATCTTTAATTAGTAACGGCTGTAGCGCATTCATATTTATACCTTCCGTGTTTTAGCTCAATTATTGTGGCACGCTGGGACTGATGATTACGGGTTTTGGCTTTCCCTCAACCACCCGCATAGAATAGCTGGTAAATGTCTGGTTTGGTTTCAGCGTAAATGAAACTTTGTTATTTATCAAATCAACCTTCACAGGATTGCTATTTGAAAAAGAATCCGTGTCCGTAATCTTGTCCATGCGCGTCGGCAGCCACTCAAACACCGCCTTCCCTTTATCCAGCTCAACAACTCGCAAACCAGAATTGCTTACTGCGCTATTTTGCGTGATTTTTTCGTCATTAATCCACACTACCCAATCCCCTTTTGAGTGATAGGCGATGGAGGCAAGAAAAAACTGAGGATATGTAAAACCAGCGGCGTCTTCCGCCGCTTTGCTTCTGTTAAGTGCTTCCAAATTAGCAAGAAAATCACCCTCATCAACTCCAGATTTTTTATTTCTAAATGCTTCCTGCGCTGAGCTAATAGATTCTATTTCATCACTAGAAAAAAACAAACTTTTAGAGGCACTCGGTGATTTCGCCTGCGTGGCTGGCTGTGTTGCGTTAGCATCAGTGATAAGCGGAGTGGCAGAACTAGGAAGCTTTGCGTCTTCAGTAGTATGTTCAGTAGAAGGCTCTACGGCAGGCAATATCTGAGCATAGGATGGGAAAGCAGCGCATAAAAAAACTGCGGAAGCAAAAAACACCCTATATTTCTTGTCTATTTTTCTCATGGCATAATAGCCTTATCTTTAACGGACTGCTCACCATCCTGCATCCCATACCATGTAAAATTAATAGTTGCACCGACCAATGGTGAAAATCCCGTTTTTTTAATTTCCGTCAATGAAGAACCATCCAAGTCTTTTACCTTATTAATTTTTATATCATTGAATTTCAGTGCCGAAAAAGAATCTTGCAAATGGCTTACAAACGACATTATATCCAAGTCTGTTACAGCACTAAGTTTTATGGTGACCACGCTAGATTCAGCAAAAACAGTTGTTAATTTATAGTTGGGTTCTGCAATGGCTTTTATCTCACCCATCTCAACATCAATATTAGAAATTGCCAACTTATTACGCGCCGCCGCAACAGCATCCCTGAGCGAAAGCTTGCTAACAGTTAGCATATTATTCTCTCTTTTTTGTTTTATTTCGTTATAAAGCGACATACCATTAGTTACTTCACTATATTGCTTTATAAGAGCATTAGCATCCGAAGAGATTTTACTACTCTGCGCCTTTATGTTTTGTATTTTTCCATTATATTCTTCATCAAGAGAGAGTATATAATAAACCAAGCCGCCAACCACCGACAAAACAGCAATTACAATAGCCGTCTGCTTAGTAAATTCCCTCATCATTACATTTATTTTCATTCCGCACCCTGCCTTGATTCCATAAGCGGAGAAGCAGGTCTGCTCTGCGGCTCTGCGACCTTGCCTTGCTTAGTAATTAACAATGTTGCCTCTAACTTACTTGGGTCAATTTTAACAGCCTTACTCGGGTCTTCATTAAAATCAATCTTACCAGACTCATTTTTTTTGCTAATTGCTTCAGGTATTTTGGCGTATGAAACCTTATATTCTGGAAAAGAAGCAGCTACATCTTTCAAAATTTTATCCGCAAGCTTCGAAAAGTCCGCACCAGTCCCAGAAACTTCTGGAAATTTAAGCACCAAACTAATTTCCTCATAACCTTCAACATTGGCAACCGCTGCATCCTTCGCTCTGCTTTCACCAGACCAATCAACCTCTTTTATTGAAACCGACGGAACAATTGCCTCTCGTAAGCGTGCCATAAAGGCAGAATGTGTTCTATTATCCTTCAACAACTGAGTATATAGCGCATTGATCTCCGCGATTTTTGTTACCTCAATTCCACTCTTCTTTATCTCATCATTTATACTATCCAGCCTACGCTGTTGAGCTGCGCGTGTTTGTTCCAAATCGGCGAGTTGTGAAGCATTATCCCACACCTCCAACCCCTGCATTCCACCATAGCCCAGCAATACAAGCACCAACAACCCAGCGATTGCCCGCTGATAAACCATGACATTGTGCAGAAGATCTATTTTCTTTGCCGATGGAATAACTAATTTTAGTCTATGTTTTGAATTAGAAGCGATAATAGAGCTAACAATCACATCACCAAATTGATCAGCTGTCTGCGCCGCACCTGTAATACCTACAAATTCAGCCACTTCAAACGGTGTGAATTTATAGACATTGCTTGCTTGTATCTTTGATAAATCAATGGAACTATTAACTTCCTCAGAAGCTATAATATAAACATCAAGACCATGGCTAGAATTAAATGACAACCGCTTCATGTACTCGATAGTGCTGGACATTTCCTGTTCAATATTACCAGAAACCACGCCCGCACTAGCATCCCCAACTGGCTGCGTAAGACGGGTAAAAATAATCCGTCCATCTTTCAGCACAACCTGACGAAACCCACCAACTTTATTATTGCTAACGAACAGTTTCCAGCTTGGCGGCGCGTCTTTCAAATCTTTTTTGGAAGGCTTTTTCCCTAAATTCTTTTTTGGCAACCCCATCGCCGCATCAAGAGCCTTAACGATATATTCCGCCTCAACCGACAACAAATAAATGCCAGCCAAGCGATTGCCAATCTTTTCAACAAACTCTAGCCACAAAGTAAGCTGCGGACTTTTTTCCAGCGACACCATAAGAAAATTCCAGTCGCGCCGACCAGTTTTTTCGCGCTCAAGCAACACATAGCCCTTAATTACATCTTTGCCAAGATCGCGATCCAAGCGGCGATTTATTAGCTTGGCAACCCCCATTTGGCTAATCGGCGGCAGAGTCTGCTGAACAAAACTCTGATCCATACTGTCAATAATTATATACAGTGGAGACTTAACATCTTTTGCTAGAATATCCGCAAATTCTTTTAAGTTTTCTGGGCTAGCGGAGGCGATAAAATTGCGGCTTTTAACCACTCCGCCATCGATATATATAAGTATCGCGCCTTCATCGCCAATAATCAGCGCGTACCGCGTACCTTTTTTGGCATAAAACTTTCCGCCACCAGCCACGCCAGACAAAGCACGAGCCAAAAACCCAGCCTTCTTCGCAGAATTAGCCGTAATTGGTTTTTCTATAGTTTTTTTCCGTGTAAATGCCATAGCTCTACTATCATTATTTTTTATCTATAGTCACCATAAAATTTATGTCTTCATTTTACTGAATGATTGATAAAGCGGGCCAAACACCGCCGCAATAATCCAGAATAGCAACGCACCCATAACAACCGTCATAATCGGCTGTATCGCCCCAACCAAACCATCGACAGCATCATTAACCTCGCGGTTATAAAAGAAATTGATATTTTCCAGTGCTTCTTTCATATTTCCGCTATCCTCACCAACCTTGAACATCCGCACCACCAAATTGGGAAACTGGTTAGAAAGACGAAGCGACGAGGTGATAGAATTCCCATCGGTAACATTGGTTTTTACCAGCTCGATTGATTCTTTAAGTATGCGATTACCCACCACTCCTTTCGCGCTTTCCAAGGAATCAATAACATCAATGCCGCTATTAAACATAACCGCAAAGAAATGCACAAACCTTGCCATATCAATCTTCCTAACCACAGGGCCAATAAGTGGTAAGCGCAGAGTAAGCGCATCGATTTTATAGGCAAACGGCTCACTAAAACGATAGAATAAAATTCCTGCAAAAATTAGCAAAACAGGAAAACCTAATATTAAATACCAATAATCAGCAAATGCGTGAGAAACAAAAATAAGAGCTTGCGTATGAATGGGAATATCAAACCCCTGCGATATAATAAAATCCAGCATCTTCGGCACAGTGAACATCATCAGAACCGTAATCACTAATGACAAAACCACCAACAATACTATTGGATAGCGAGTGGCTTTTTTGACCTTCCGCCGCAAATCATCCGACCATTTTAGATGCTCTCCTAGATGAATAAATGAATTGGCAAGATTTCCCGTTTTCTCACCAGCCGCAATAAGCCCAACGAATACGCCGCTAAAAACTCGTGGATAAGCAGCCAGAGCCTGCGAGAATGTCGTCCCAGTTTTCACCGCCTCATATACACCAGTCAGAACATCCTTAAGCTTTGCGGACTCTGTGCTTTCCCGCACATCCGCCAGCGCATCATGCAGCGGTACACCAGCCCTATCCAGCTGCTCCAAATGCATGCACATAATAATCAAATCTTTGGTTTTTACCTTGCCTTTGCCAGACTTAGAATCGCCCCGTTTTCGCACTTCCTTTGCATCAATCAAATCAAGCCCAAGCTCATGCAGGCGTGCCTCTAAATCCAGCTCGTTCTCCGCCATCACCGTCCCGCGGATGGTGCGTCCGCTTTCATTTATCGCGCTATATTTGTATGACCCCATATAATACCTATCTCACAATCTATCCGTAAAATCAATCGTACTTACCAGTTCAGAAATGGTTATTTCCCCTGCCAAAACTTTCGCAACACCATCTTGTTGCATAGTAACAAATCCTTGCTCCAGAGCATGTTCCATAATAACTCTCCTCGTAGCATGAGTGGAAATTAATTCCTCCATATCACGGTCAACGCGCAAAATTTCAACGATAGCCGTACGACCTTTATAACCCTTGCCAGAACATTTAGGACAACCAACGGAATCATAAATTTCTGGTGGATTTGCGGCATCAACGCCAAGTATTTTGCACTCATCAGCAGTTGCAGGTCGGGCTTTACGACAAACTTTACACAGCTTCCGCGCCAAGCGTTGCGCCAGCGCACCAATCAAAGACCCCGCTAGCAAATGGCTAGGAACGCCAATATCACCAAGCCTTGGAATACAGCCAATAGCATCGTTAGTATGCAAAGTAGTGAACACCTGATGCCCAGTTAGTGCAGCGCGTACCGCCATCATCGCCGTATCAGAATCACGCACCTCCCCCACGAAAATAATGTCAGGATCTTGACGCATCAGCGATTTCATGCCGCCCAGCCAATCCAGACCCGCACCTTCGCGCACACTACTTTGCCGAATCAGCGGCAATTGATACTCCACAGGATCTTCCAGCGTCATGATATTGGTTTCAATATCGTTGATAAAGCTGAGAATTGAATATAGCGTAGTCGTTTTACCGCTACCCGTTGGTCCCGTTACAATTATAATACCCTCTGGGCGTTTCAGCAGTTTTTTAAGTACGGCGGTGTTATGCTCCGAAAAACCTAAATCCCCGAGCGGAACAAGGGATTTTGCCTTATCCAGCAAGCGCATTACGATATTTTCACCATGAATAGTTGGTTGTGTCGCCACACGAAAATCAACTTCCCGCCCAAGAACATTATAGGAAATACGCCCGTCTTGCGGATTGCGTGATTCCGCGATATTCATGCCCGACATAATTTTAATACGCACCACCATCGCGTTCCAATAATCGCGGTGGAAAGAACGAACCTGCAACATTTGCCCGTCAATGCGGTAACGCAGGCGCAAGAAAGAACCTTCAGGCTCAAAGTGGATGTCGGATGCGCCAACCTTAATCGCATCAACCAAAAGCGCATTCACCAAACGCACAGTTGGGTTGATATAACCTTCCTGCCGACCGTCAAGCTTGCCATTATTTTCACGGATACCTGTTTCAATCTCACGCAAAATTCCATCAACCGAAATTTCATAATCATAATATTGGTCAATAAGCTCTAGAATTTCACTCTCAGTGCAGAATACTGGCGTTATTTTCGTGCCTTTTGGTGCATAACGACGCACCTGATCAATCGCCAGAACATTATAAACATCCGCCATGGCAAGCTGTAAATTGCCATTTTCCAGTGCCACCGCGACAATTTTATGACGAGTTGCAATATCCTTGGGAACAAGGCGCACAACCAGCGAATCAAGCATCGTGGATTTTGCATCAAACTTCTGCGTTCCAGAAGATTCCGCCAACACTTCACCAAGCGCACTTTCGGTGATGAAGCCCATCTCCACCAAAATCGAACCAATAAGTTTTTTGCTGTTTTTTTGCTCGGTAAGAACAATCTGAAGCTGATCAGGCGACAACAAACCAAGCGCAATCAATTTTTCGCCAAGGCGCATAGGCGGCTTAACAGGCGCGACCTGCTCAACACTCAAATCTTGTACAACATCTATATTGTTTTCCGTCATGACCGACTGACTGGTAGATGATTTTACGAAAGCTGACGCAACAAAGTACAGCAACTTTTCACTACTAAAAGCAAAACACTAATATTTAATTAACAAACAGCGAAAAATTGGATAAATTCAATATGAAAGAACAAAATTTTGTAAAAACAAAGCGTTTTGCAGCTACAGAGAGTTTCTAGGCTAATTTGCCTGACGACGCAAAAACGCTGGTATATCCAAATATTGATCCTCATCCTGAGCCTTACCCGAGCGCGTAGCGGAAGACGCCGTGCCACCCTGCCCCATTCCCTGCCCCGTTGTTCTTTGCACTATCTGCACTCGCGGCTCTTCCGCTTCTTGATGAGTATCATGACGCGCTGAAAGCGCACGCCCAGCATCCGCCACGCGTTTGAAAAAGCTGCGGGCAACCCCCGTATGCTCACGATTTTCCTCTTCTTTGCGCTTTGCCGCTGGCGCAGAAGCAGAAGGACTGACCCGAGTTGCTGGTTGATGCTGGAATAATGGCTTTTCTTGCACTGTTGGCGCGAAAACCGCCTCGCGCAACACCGCGCTCACATTGGGAATATTCGAGTTAGGGCTATTAACGCTAGGCGCAGCCGCCTCATACTCCATATTATCAACCACAGCCTCTGGTTCAGGGCGTTTCTCAAAGCGCACCGCACCAACAGGGCGTTGCTCAAACTGTTGACGAGAATTTTCAACCGATGGCGCAACCCGAGGCGGAGCTTTAATCGGCTCTTGCTTCATCGCTCCACCGCCGAAGCTATATGGTTTTTTTATATCCGACGAAGTCGAATTCTTAGCACTCGAAGAATTCGCACCATAATTTTGCGCGTCAATACCTGTAGCCACTACGGAAACTCGCATTTTACCTTCCATAGCATCATTGAAAGTTGAGCCAAAAATAATATTGGCGTCAGCATCCACTTCTTCACGGATGCGGTTTAGAGCCTCATCAACTTCAAACAAGGTCATGTCCAAACCACCCGTGACATTGATTAACAACGCCCGCGCCCCTTTAAGCGAAACATCATCAAGCAACGGGTTGGAAATCGCGGATTCCGCCGCCTCAATCGCACGACGATCGCCAGTAGCCTCACCCGTCCCCATCATCGCCTTACCCATTTCGCGCATCACTGTGCGAATATCCGAGAAATCAAGGTTAATCAACCCCGGTTTCACCATCAAATCAGTCACTCCGCGCACACCAGAATGCAACACCTCATCCGCCATTTTGAAAGCATCAGCAAAGGTGGTTTTTTCATTGGCAATACGAAATAGATTTTGGTTTGGAATCACAATAAGCGTATCCACAAAGCCTTGCAGCTCTTTTAAGCCTTCTTCGGCAAGGCGCATCCTGTGCGAACCTTCAAATTGGAACGGCTTGGTAACCACAGCAACGGTCAGCATCCCCTGTTCTTTTGCAATCCGCGCCACCACAGCGGCTGCGCCAGTGCCAGTGCCGCCACCCATACCAGCGGTGATAAACACCATGTTGCTGCCTTCAACATAGGCGGCGATTTCTTCCTTGGCTTCTTCCGCCGCTGCCCGCCCAATGTCAGGGTTTGCGCCTGCGCCAAGCCCCTTTGTGATGCCTGCGCCCAGCTGAATTGTGCGCTCGGTTAGCGAATTATCCAACGCCTGCGCGTCGGTATTTGCTACCACAAAATTAACCCCCTCAAGATTCGCAGCAATCATGTTATTGACCGCGTTTCCGCCAGCACCACCAACGCCAACCACAGTAATAGTTGGACGCAAATGCTCAATTTTTGTTGGAATATGAAGGTTTATTGTCATGATCGCGCTCCACAAATATTTTATACCTGCCCCTATATTGAACGGTTTTATAAAATTTACTACTAGATTTTGCTGGTTAATTAAAAAAACTTTTCTGCCGTATTTTAACATTATGGTAACTAAATTACATTATGATGGGGTTTGTATTTTTACGCGAGAAATTTAATTGCCATGGCTATACCAACCGCAAAATCATTTAACCTGCCTTACCTGCAATCTGATTGCTATTGGGTGAGCTTGTTTTTTGCGGCAAATTCTATTCCGCCAAACTTGATGCAAGACTTGGCAACTGCGCTGAAAAATCTTGGCTATAATCAAATATCGGAAAGCTCATTTTCGTGCAAAACCAGCAAAAATTGGTTGGAGATTTGGGGCAAAAGCTATGAGCTGCTGAAAAAATTAGAGCTAGTGAATTCCACGCAAGTTTCATTAAGCGATGATGGCGCGGCAAGCAACGAACGCAAACCCGCAAGCGCGATACAAGAAATCGCGGAAAATTCTTGGCTGGGCGAAGCCTTGCTTGACAACCGCATGATGTCTTATTTCCAACCGATAGTAAGCGAGAAAAACAAAATTTTTGGATATGAATCCTTCGTTCGCGCCCGCGCTGCCGACGGCGTAATTATTGGTGGTGATAAAATCATCCGCGCCAGCAAAGCCCTAAATATTGAATATATGATGGATCGCCATCTGCATGTGCAATCGGTACAAACCTTTGCAAGCAGCGATTTTTCAGGGTTTTTATTCGTCAATTTCTTTTCTGGCTTTATTCACCGCCCAGCCGTCTATCTTGAGGGCTTGAGCGAAGCGGTAAAATTATTTGGCATCATACCTAAAAATTTAGTTCTAGAGCTAACCAGCGGCGAAACTGCCCGCGACATGAAACAACTCAAAAGCATCTGCGAATATGCGCGGTCACAGGGCTACTCCGTTGCCATTGACGACATCACCACCCTTGACAGTGTGAAAAAATTAATCGGCGAAATCCGCCCAGATTTTGTGAAGCTGGACAGCCGCGCAATTGGCTCGCTTGATAATATTTCAGTGCGCGACACCATTCGCCAAATCGTGGAATTAGTGCATAGCGTGGGCAGCACAGTCATCGCCGAAAGCGTGGAAACCGAGGAAGGCTATATGACGCTTAAAAATCTTGGCGTTGATTTATTCCAAGGCTATTATTTTTCCGCGCCCGCACCAGCAACCGCAATAAAAGACAAAAGCTCTGCTTTAGCCAACTGATAATCGCTTTTTTCCCATTTTTCTTCCAGCTCGCGGAGTTTTTCGCCTAGTTCCCTACCCTCTCTAACGCCCATGGCAATTAAATCGCTACCCGTTACTGTGAAAATTGGCGGCTGCCATTCACTCGCAAATTGCAGCATTTTTGGATAATGTTTCTCGCCTTCTATCGCCATTTTAAGGCGGACAATCTCCACAAAAACCTCAGTACCAAGACGGCGGATTAGCTGCTTCTGACGCGCCACAGTAAGCCCACTATTCACATCTCCTATATTCGTGATTAACAAAGAAAGACGCTTGTTCAAAGCAGTGGAAATTTTCCAGCGGGTGGCGATTCTTTTCAGTGCCTCATCAGGCGGAATATTGGAAGACAGCAACAACAAGGCAAGGCGCGAAATATTGCTCACATTGCGATTTCTGGTAAATGATGGCAAAAACCCTAGCACCGCCCGCAGAACGCCGCATTTCTGCATCAGCTCCAGCGCGTAAAAAGGCTCTGGCGCGGCAAGAATTTTCAGCATCTCACTTTGCAAGCGTTCGCCAGAAAGATTGGCAATGCCGCTTGCCAATTCCGCGCAAGCAGCAAGCCCAACCTTATCCACCTCATCCTTGCCATAATAGGCGTAAAAACGGAAAAACCGCAAGATTCGCAAATAATCTTCGGCTATGCGCAGCCGCGCATCACCGATAAAACGGATGCGCCCTGCCCGTGCATCATCCTCACCACCAAAATAATCAAATAATTCTCCGTCAAAGGAAAGATACATCGCATTCATAGTGAAATCGCGGCGCGACGCATCATCGCCCCAATCATCGGTAAATTCCACATCGGCGTGGCGACCATCACAAGAGGTGTCATGGCGCAGAGTGGTTATTTCAAAGCTTTTATCGCCAACAAGCGCAGTGATTGTGCCATACGCAATCCCCGTGGGAATAGCGCGAATCCCCGCATGCTGTAAAATTTCTATGGTTTCTTCTGGTTTGAATATGGTGGCAAGGTCAACATCCACACTGTCTATGCCCAGCAGAGCATCACGCACCGCGCCGCCAACAAAGCGGATTTTATCCGCATGCCCCGCAAACGCCGCAACCAAATATTCAGTTTCTGCCCATATTCGCCAAGCTGGAGTAATTTTCATATTCATATATCACGCTTCATATAGTTCGCACCCACAACCAAATAAAACTGAGAGCCGCCATAAGCAAGCTCGCCATCACCAGCCAATAAATCGGCAAATCACGAAATTTTGGCAGCGGCTTTCCCTCTTTACGCGCACGCCGCCGCGCCACCAGCAGCCAAGCGTAATAAACCACCAGCGGCAGCAAAATAGGAAAAAAACGAAATAAAAACAGTGCCATTTTTAACCTAAAACTTAAGTTTACAACCACTCAACCTATATTATGCGCCATATTGAGGCTTAAGGGATTAACATCAATTATTTGCTCTCGTGGAATTACAACTAAATCCATATCTTCCATTTGAATAGCACCGAGGAAAACTTTATCGCCCATCACCAAATAATTACTAAATCAAAATTTTTAGGCATTTTTATTTCCTTTATTCATTTCTAGTAGACTGCAGGTGTCCACATTATTTTAATCGATGAATTTTCTTTGTTCACTATAAAAAGATTCAATTGTGTGTATGCCGCCATATCATTGAGAGGAATTTTATACCTAATTTCTTCTGAGTCATGCGTGTTTGTATTTTCAACTTTTACATTTTTTATATCGTTGCTCAAATTTGAAATTTCATCAGCATATTTGGAAAATTCTTTTTTCATTTCCTCAGCGTTGCCATTTTCATAGCTTACCATACAGCGACGATTATCCGTTATCATTATATTGTAATTTACACCATTAAATGGGTTTATAATATCCCAAATATTTGTGACTTCCTCTCCAGATAATTTTATAGCTTTATATTTTTTTCTAATATCTGAACCTGTTGTCTCTTCAGCAAATGGCATTCCATTTTCAATGGTAAATATTTCTCGCATTTTACCAGCGTCAGATTTAGTTATCATGCATTTACTTAGCAATGACATAGCAAAATATTCAGGTGTTTTATTACGCAACGGATGTAATGACCCAGAACATGCCACCAGCAAACAACTTAAAAAAATAGACGCTATAGAGCGTTTTAAGCCCATAAACTACACCCCCAACAACAACCTTCTTGGGTCTTCAATCGCTTCTTTAACTTTCACGAGGAAGGTCACTGATTCTTTGCCGTCAATGATGCGGTGGTCATAAGAAAGCGCGACATACATCATCGGGCGGATTACCACCTGCCCTTTGATTGCCACAGGGCGGTCTTCGGTTTTGTGCATTCCAAGAATGCCTGACTGCGGCGGGTTGATAATCGGCGTGGACATCAGCGAGCCATACACCCCGCCGTTGGAAACGGTAAATGTTCCGCCGCTTAAATCACTCATCGCCAGCGTCCCCAGCCTTGCCTTTTCCGCAAGTCTTGCAATTTCTTTCTCAATTTCAGCAAGCGACAATTGGTCAGCATTGCGCACTACTGGCACAACCAAACCTTGCTCCGTCCCCACTGCCACGCCGATGTCATAATAATTTTTATACACCAGCTCATCACCTTGAATTTCCGCGTTCACCGCTGGAATTTCTTTGAGTGCAGCCACCGCCGCTTTCACGAACAGCGACATAAAGCCCATACGCACGCCGTGCTTTTTCTCAAATGCGTCTTTATATTCGCCGCGCATAGCGATGATATTGCTCATGTCAATTTCGTTGAAGGTGGTAAGAATCGCCGCTGTATTCTGCGAATCCTTCAAGCGTTTAGCGATAACTTGGCGCAGCTTGCTCATTTTAACTCGTTCTTCCGAACGAGTGAGTGTGGAGTTTGGAGTGTTGAGTGTAAGAGCTGGAGCAGAAGCCGCAGAAATAACATCTCCTTTTGTGATGCGCCCGTCTTTACCCGTTCCCGCGATGGAAGCGGCTGGAATTCCAGTTTCTTCAAGCATTTTACGCGCCGCAGGGCCATTAGTAGGGGCTGCGGATTGGGTGCTAGCCGCTGGTGCTGCTGGCTGTGGTGCAGCTTTAGGTGCAGAAACCGCGCCCGCCGCGCCAACTTCAATAACGCCCAGAACTGCGCCAACTTCCACGCTTTTGCCTTCTGGAACAGCAATTGATTTCAGCATCCCCGCCGCTGTGGCGTTCACTTCCATGGTAACTTTATCAGTTTCCAGCTCCACCAATGCCTCGTCCATCGCCACGCTGTCGCCCACCTTCTTAAACCATTTTGCAACAGTTGCTTCGCTCACCGATTCGCCAAGAGAAGGCACAATAATTTCACCAGCCATGATTTTTATCCTTATTATGGTATTGATTTCAGTTTGCAGCATTGAACGCCAAAGCAAAGCTTTTTTCAACTAAAAAGATTGTGTGATATTTAGATTCATTATACTAAGATATAATTAAGGGATAAAAAATATGGCGTATGAATCTTTGCGTGATTTTATGGCGGCGTTGGAAAAGGCTGGCAAGTTGAAGCGTGTCAAAACGCCCGTTTCCACGCATCTGGAGATGACCGAAATCGGCTGTCGGCTTATAGAAAAAGGCGGCGCGGCGGTGTTGTTTGAAAACCCCGTAGTTAGTAATTCGTACCCCGTACTTCGTGAAGAAGAAAAACAAACTACGGACTACGGGCTACGAACTACTCCAAAAATCCCCGTCCTCATCAATCTATTCGGCACAGTTGACCGCGTTGCTATGGGCATGGGCAAAAGACCTGAGGAACTCCGCGAAGTTGGCAAAACCCTAGCTTTCCTAAAACAGCCAGAGCCACCAGAAGGTATAAAAGACGCGCTAAAAATGCTCCCGCTACTAAAAACCGTGATGGCGATGAAGCCAAAAACCGTGTCCAAAGCCCCGTGTCAGGAATTGGTGTTCACGGGTGATGATATTGACCTTGGGATGCTGCCTATTCAAACCTGCTGGCCGAACGAGCCAGCACCGCTGATTACTTGGCCTTTGGTGGTGACGAAGGCTGCGCCTTCGGCGAGTATGGAGTGTGGAGTTTGGAGTGTGGAAAAAAACACTCAACACTCAACACTCAACACTCAGCATAATCCGAAGGAGGATGCCTACAATCTCGGCATATACCGTATGCAAGTTCTAAACAAAAAGCAAACGCTGATGCGCTGGCTCAAGCATCGCGGCGGGGCGCAGCACCATGCTGGTTGGGTTAAAGAACAAAAAAACAAGAATTGGCGCGAGCCGATGCCCTGCGCGGTGGTGATTGGTGCTGATCCTGCGACTATCCTCGCTGCGGTAACTCCTGTGCCTGATACACTTTCCGAATATCAATTTTCAGGGTTGCTGCGCGGCAAAAAATTGGAATTGGTGGAGTGCAAAACTGTTCCTATCAAAGTTCCCGCCAATGCCGAAATCGTGCTGGAGGGCTTTGTATCGCTGGATGAATACGGCGATGAAGGGCCTTATGGCGACCATACGGGATATTATAATTCGGTGGAAAAATTCCCGATTTTTACCATCACCGCCATCACCATGCGTAAAGACCCGATATATTTAAGCACTTACACAGGTCGCCCGCCTGATGAACCAGCTATTCTTGGTGAGGCACTCAATGAGGTTTTTATTCCGCTTTTGCAACAACAATTCCCTGAAATCGTTGATTTCTGGCTACCGCCCGAAGGCTGCTCATACCGCGTGGCGGTGGTTTCCATAAAGAAAGCCTACGCAGGACACGCCAAGCGCGTGATGATGGGTGTGTGGTCATACCTCCGCCAATTTGTTTATACCAAATGGGTGATTGTGGTGGATGACGATATAAACTGCCGCGATTGGAAGGATGTTATCTGGGCGATTTCCACGCGCATGGATCCTGTCCGTGATTTGACGCTCATGGAAAACACGCCGATTGATTATTTGGATTTTGCTTCGCCAGTTTCGGGCTTGGGCGGCAAGGTCGGTTTGGACGCAACCAATAAATGGGAGGGCGAAACCAACCGCGAATGGGGCAAAAAAATCCAGATGGATCAGGAAGTCATTGACAAAATAGATGGATTATGGGCAGAAATGGGACTGTAGAAACATGGATATAGCGTTTCAACTTTTTTTCTGTACTAGGAAGGCTAGGCGAAGTGTACGCTTTTGTACATGAGACGAAGCCTGACGAAGTACAGGAAGAAAGGGGAGATGCTATAATAGGCAAAAATGACGCAAGAAATAGACTACTCACCTTATGCAAAATTGGCGTTATCGCTGATGGAAAAGCACGCCATTCAACCAATACCAGAAAATTATGCGGTATGGTTCACCTATGCGATGGGGAAAAATGCTGATTTAATTCGGGAAATAGAGACTATTATCAGCAATAAACTAGGCTTCACCACAGAAAACAACTCTTATTTATATCAGAAATTTGTCGTTTCCAACCGTGGGCAAAAAACTTTGGACGAGGCGGCAATTGGCGCACAGAAGGTGATGCTAGAGGTTCTGCGCGTAGTTAATGACTTTGGCGGCGAAACCAAACATTACAATCAAGACACCGATAAATATCTGGAGCATATCAGCCGTGAATTTGACGGAAACGACAATGTAAAGAATGTTTTTAAGGAACTGATAGACGCAACGAAAAACCTGCGGCAAAGCGGGGAAAAAATCACGCATAAGCTTGAGGAATCAACCAGAGAAATAAACAGCTTACGGAAAAACCTGCAACAAGTAACCGTGGAGGCGCAGCGCGATTTTCTCACTGGTATCTTTAACCGAAAAACCTTTGAAAAACTCATTGACGAGCAGATGTTGGTTGCAAAAGAAACCAATAGCGAGCTGTGCTTGCTGATGATTGATGTGGATCATTTTAAGAATTTCAACGATAAATTTGGACATTTGCTGGGTGATGAGGTGTTAAAAATCGTTGCCAGAACCCTTACTGACACACTTAAAGGGCGCGATGTTGTCGCCCGCTTCGGTGGCGAGGAATTCGTGGTATTCCTGCCTGATACGCCAATTGAAGGCGGAATGAAAGTCGCCGATATGATCCGCAGCAGCATCGCCACCAAAGAGCTGAAACGCCGCGATACTGGTGAAACTTTTGGCAGCATCACCGTTTCTATTGGTGTTTCGCGCTTCCGCCACGACAGCGACACCCTGCCGACCCTTATAAAGCGGGCAGATGACGCGCTATATGCCGCAAAACATAACGGTCGGAACTGCGTTATTAAAGAAAGCTAGCAAAAGCAAAAAAAATATTCCGCAAAAGCTTGACTTTTCATTTTATGCCCCTTAGAAACATCTCTCTTTTCGTTATTTTTATAATGAATGGGTTCGTAGCTCAGGTGGTTAGAGCGCACGCCTCTCTGCGCTATCTGCTATAATTGGTTTG
>SXRF01000051.1 GCA_005792635.1 Rickettsiales bacterium | reverse complement strand
GCCCTGCTGTAACACGCGCAGCAGCTTGGTTTGCGCGTCCATCGGCATATCGCCGATTTCGTCCAAAAACAGCGTTCCACCCGCCGCCTGTTCAAATTTTCCGCTTTTGCGAGTTAGCGCACCTGTGAACGCGCCTTTTTCATAGCCAAAAAGCTCGCTTTCCACTAATTCCCGTGGGATTGCCGCCATGTTTATCGCCACGAATGGCGAGGATTTGCGCTTACCAAGATTATGCAAAGCGCGGGCAACCAACTCTTTGCCCGTACCCGATTCGCCAACCACCGTTACGGTTAAATCATTATTCACCAGCCTTGCCAGAGTTCGGTAAATTTCCTGCATGGCGGGCGAAGTGCCAATAAACTGCGTATCGTCTTTTGTTTCGCTGTTTTCTATTGGCTTTCCCGCGCCAAGCAACGATTTTTCCACATATTCGAACAGAATATTCAGGTCAAAAGGCTTGGGCAAATATTCATACGCCCCCAGTTCATTCGCACGAACAGCCGTCATCAAAGTATTTTGCGCACTAATGACAATTATAGGCAGATCGTCGCGGATTTTGCGTATCTCAGGCAGCAAATCCAACCCAGAGGCAAAGGGCGCGGGAACAGGCATCCGCACATCGGTTATCAGCGCATCACCAACACCACTACGCACCAGTTCCATAAGCATTGCGCCGTCATGTGCCACCAACGCCTCCCAGCCTCGCTTGCGCACAGCATGCGAGAGGACAGTACATATCGCCTTGTCGTCATCGGCTATTATTATGGTTACAGGCACAGTCATAGGGCAAGCCTAGCACGGCTGACTACATATGTATAACTTTTCCGTAAGCATCGAGCGTTGATTCGTGCATCATTTCTGAAAGCGTTGGATGTGGGAACACGGTGTGCATCAAGTCCGCTTCCGTAAGCTCGCCAGTTTTGGCAATGACATAACCCTGAATCATCTCGGTAACTTCCGCGCCGATCATGTGTGCGCCGAGAAGTTCGCCTGTTTTCGCGTCAAACACCGTTTTCACCAAGCCGTCCGCCTCACCCAACGCAATCGCCTTGCCATTGCCGATGAATTGGAATTTTCCAACTTTTACAGTATAGCCTTTGTCCTTGGCGGCTTTTTCGGTAAGCCCGACGCTTGCTATTTGTGGGTGCGAATAGGTGCAACCCGGAATATTAGCGGTTTTCATCGGGTGAACATCTTTTTGCCCAGCGATTTTTTCCACGCAGATAACGCCCTCATGGCTGGCTTTATGCGCGAGCCACGGCGCACCAGTGAGATCGCCAATTGCATAAACATTTGGCTCATCGGTCGCGCTCCACTGGTTGGTCACGATATGAGTTTTTTCTACTTTTACTTTCGTACCTTCTAAGCCCAAATTTTCCACATTGCCAACAATGCCCACCGCAAGGATAACGCGGTCAACTGTTACATCACTGGTTTTTCCGCCCGCTTCCAAAGTCACAGTCACATTGTCTTTGCCCTTTTTAAGAGCTTTCACATTGGTCGCTGTGTGGATTTTCATTCCGTGTTTTTCAAAAGCTTTATGCGCGAGTTTAGAGATTTCTTCGTCTTCCACAGGCAGGATTCTGTCCATCACCTCCACCACCGTCACTTCTGCGCCCAGCGCACGGTAGAAGCTGGCAAACTCAATGCCAATCGCGCCGCTGCCCACCACCAGCAATGATTTCGGCATTGCGTCAGGCAACATCGCCTCGCGGTATGTCCAGATTAGCTTTCCGTCTGGCTCAAGATTTGGCAGGGTACGCGCCCGCGCACCAGTTGCTAAAATCACATTTTTATAAGCGATTTCATGAGTTTTTTTGCCGTCTTTTTCAACGCTAACTTTGCCTTTGCCAGCCAGTTTGCCGTAGCCGTCAATCACGGTTACTTTGTTTTTTTTCAGTAAACCAGCAACACCCTTGGAAAGCTGCGCCGAAACTGCCCGCGAACGAGCAACAATCTTCGCAAGGTCAAACTTAACGCCTGTAACGCTAATTCCGAATTCTTCGGTGTGATGTAGCAAGTGATAAATTTCGGACGAACGAAGCAAGGCTTTGGTCGGAATACACCCCCAGTTTAGGCAGATGCCGCCCAAGTGATTGGCTTCCACCACGGCGGTTTTCATACCTAGCTGCGCGGCGCGAATAGCCGCCACATAGCCACCCGGCCCACCACCAATTACTACAAGATCAAAGCTTTGTTGTTCAGTCATTTTTTTATTCCTTATATTGATATAAAAATTATTTTATTTCCCCAGCGTTCGGCACACGCGAAGAATGCTGATCTACAATCATCCATTTATTGCCTTGCAACTGATACACGAAGGAAAAGCGGGCGGGTATCACCACTTCTTCGCCTTCCTGTGTATAGCTTAAGGTGTATCGTCCAGTATTCACTGCAATATTGCCGAATTTGCGCGGATGGGTTTCCTGAATTTCCACGCGCACATCAGGGTTCGCCACCACTTTTTTGTAATAGCCAAGCAGTCCCTCGCGGTTGGTTATCGGGTTTTGCACAAAAGTGGAAATCATAATCGTTTTTTTGTCATACAGCGCGACAATCGCCTCCGCCGAGCCATCCTCCACCGCGTTTTTCCAGTCCTCAAGCGCGGCTGCAACCTCAGGCACACCCTTCGCCGCTTCAGGCGCAACATCGCGGGCGAAAAGCAAATTAGGAGAAGATATTGCAACTAGAAACACAAAAGCCTTAAGCAGTTTATTCATAAGCAACTCTCCATTTAGTTTTTACAAGCTGGAACTACAGCAACATAAGGCTTGGGCTTTCTAGGTAGTGTTTGAGGGCAGCGAGGAACTGTGCGCCAACCGCGCCGTCCACCACGCGGTGATCCACCGAAAGCGTCAGGTCAACGATATTGCGAATTTCCAGCTTGCCATGACGCACCACTGCGCGGTCTTCCCCTGCGCCAACGGCGAGGATACAGCCTTGTGGAGGGTTCACAATGGCGGCAAATTGTTTAACCCCAAACATTCCGAGGTTGGAAATGCTGAAGCCGCCACCTTGGAACTCTTCAGGCGCGAGCTTACCAGTCTTCGCACGAGCCGCTAAATCCTTCATTTCGTTGGAAATAGTGACGACCGTTTTTTGATCCGCATTTTTCACAATTGGCGTAATCAAACCACCATCAATCGCCACTGCCACTGAAATATCAACATTGTTATATTGCAAAATCGCTTCGTCAGTCCAAGAAGCATTGGCGGTTGGAACTTTTTTGAGCGCGAGCGCGGTTGCCTTGATAATAAAATCATTTACCGACAGCTTATAAGCTGGTTTTTTGTCCTTGCCAGCCGTGGCTTCCGCGTCAAAATTGATTTCTTTACGCACTTCCAGAAGCTTATCCAACTCGCACTCAACAGTTAGGTAAAAATGCGGAACGGTTTGCTTGGATTCAGTGAGGCGACGCGCAATAACCTTACGCATGTTGTTGTTAGGAATTTTCGTGGTTTCCACTGGGTTGCGCAGCACCCTGCCCTTGCCACAAGTACCGCCGCCAGCAACAGCTTTCAGCACATCGTCTTTCACGATGCGACCATGTGGCCCAGTTCCCGCCACCATGCGTAGGTCAACGCCTTCATTGGCGGCAACGCGCTTGGCGAGGGGGCTGGCTTTTAGGCGACCAAGGTCGCCTGAGTTTGGAGTTTGGAGTTTGGAGTTTGGTGAAGAAATAGGCGCAGAAGCTTCTTCTTTCTTTTCTTCCTTCGCAGCAGCAGGAGCAGCACCAGCTTTCGGCACATAACTTGCCAAAACGCCAGCATCCTCGCCGTCTTCCAGCAATAGCGCGATGAGCTGATTAACTTTTACGCCTTCCGTGCCAGCAGCAACCATGATTTTACCAATCACGCCCTCGTCCACCGCCTCCACTTCCATGGTGGCTTTGTCGGTTTCAATCTCTGCAATCACTTGCCCAGATTTGATTTTGTCACCCTCTTTAACAACCCATTTGGCAAGGTTGCCTTCGGTCATTGTTGGCGATAGTGCAGGCATTAAAATTTCAATTGGCATTGTTTTATTCCTTAATTTTTAGTCAATCTGTAAATTAGCATAATTCTGGATACCAGCTTTCGCTGGTATGACAAGAAAATTCATAATAACACCACACCATCTGCCATAATTTGTGGTTTGAATTTGCGAAGTTCGGCGAGGTTCATATATCAATCATCATCACGACAAACACCAGACCTGTTAGAGTCAACAGAAAGTCCAGCTTTTATTTTTTGTGTTGCAAGAAAATCAATGAATTTCATAGCCTCGTTGGCATCACCCATTTCATAGTTAAAATTGCCGTTTCCTTTATATTTCATGGCAACCAAGCAATCACTTCCAGAATTATCGTCGTCAATATTGAAATTGCTATTATTTAATCTAAATTTCTTAAATTTTTGCTGTTTTGCGTATTCCGATATTTTTCGTGTTTGTTCATCAATCATTTTTTTTACTTCAGCTATGCTGCTGCCAGTAAAATTAACATTGATTGATACACTGCTATGCTCATCCATCTTACATTCTGGAATATTTGGCTTACCAATAGCCATAGCACTTCTTGATGCAGGAGTAGCTGTTACCGTCACTCCATCCGCCGACATAGCAGACACAGCCGCAACACCATCAGCCGATAATGCTGGTGTTGAAACAATCATCAAAGCAATAAACAAAGAAAATTTCATTTTTAACCACATCTTTCAGCTTGTTAAAACTTATGCCGCCATTAAATCACGCGCCATAACTTCGCGCACTGCGTCAATGATATGTGCAGCTTGCGGAAGAGCCAGTTTTTCAAGATTTGCCGCATATGGCAACGGAACATCAACACCGCAAACGCGTTTTACTGGCGCGTCCAGATAATCAAACGCCTGTTCCATAATCACCGCCGCTATTTCCGAGCCAATGCCCGCGGCTGGCCAGCCTTCCTCAACGCTTACGCAGCGATTGGTTTTCTTCACCGATTCAATAATGGTTTGCGTGTCTAGCGGGCGGATGGTGCGTAGGTCAATAACTTCTGCACTAATTCCTTCTTCAGCTAGTTTTTCCGCAGCTTCCAAGGCTTTTCCGACCATGATTGAAAAGGCAACGATAGTAACATCCGTACCTTCACGAAGCACGGCAGCTTTACCAATTTCACCAACTACATCGTCGCCTTCTGGCACTTCAAAGCTCTGCCCATAGAGCATTTCATTTTCAAGGAAAATAACTGGGTTTGGATCGCGTATCGCCGCTTTTAGCAACGCTTTCGCCGATGCAGCGTCCCAAGGTGCAATAACTTTTAATCCCGGAACATGGGCGTACCAGCTGGCGTAACACTGTGAATGCTGCGCTCCTACGCGCGAAGCTGCGCCGTTTGGCCCGCGAAAAACGATTGGGCAACGAATTTGCCCACCCGACATATAGTTGGTTTTTGCTGCGGAATTGATGATGTGATCCATAGCTTGCATGGCAAAATTGAAGGTCATGAACTCCACAACAGGCTTCAAACCCATCATCGCCGCACCAACGCCAAGACCAGCAAAGCCGTGTTCCGTGATTGGTGTATCAACCACGCGCCGCTCGCCAAATTCCGCGAGCAACCCTTCGGTTACCTTATACGCTCCCTGATATTCCGCCACTTCTTCACCCATCACGAAAACCGTTTCGTCGCGGCGCATTTCCTCTGCCATCGCGTCCCGTAATGCCACTCTCACTGTTTGATTAGCCATATTTTTTATTCCTTTTTACTACTCTTCGTTTTTTCCCAACACCCAGACATATAATCAGAAACACCCTCAACTTTGTCACCTTCATCCACTCGACAATAACAGCCCGTCAGCAGAAGAATAGACATTATCGGGATTATTAAACCAAAACATCTGTCCATAGTTCGCTTTCTGGTGGCTCTGGTGATTTTTGTGCAAAATCCGCAGCTTCGGCAACAATCGCTTTTACCTCTTTGTCAAATTCTTTGAGGCTTTCTTCTGTGGCGAATTTTTCGGCGATTAATTTCTTTTTCAAACTTTCAATCGGGTCATGATTTTCCTTATAATCCTCAACCTCTTCTTTGCTGCGATATTTTGCAGGGTCAGACATTGAATGCCCGCGGTAACGATAGGTTTTCATTTCCAGCAAAAACGGCCCATTGCCAGCGCGAACATGCGCTACAGCTTCCAAGCCAGCCTCACGAACCGCCACAACATCCATACCGTTCACCTGTTTGCCAGCAATGCCAAACGCCTCTCCGCGCTTATATAGCTCAGTGGTAGCGTGGCTGCGCTTGGTGGAAGTTCCCATTGCGTATTCATTATTTTCGATGATGTAAATCACTGGCAGCTTCCATAGTGAAGCCATGTTGAACGCTTCATAAACCTGCCCTTGATTAACCGATCCATCTCCGAAATAAACTAGGCTTAGTGCGCCGTTTCCACGGTATTTATGCGCGAAGGCGATGCCAGTTCCAAGCGGCACTTGTGCGCCAACGATACCATGTCCACCGTAAAAATGTTTTTCAGTGGAAAACATGTGCATCGAGCCGCCCTTGCCTTTGGAAAAACCGTCAATGCGCCCCGTTAACTCCGCCATGATACCCTTCGCGTCCATTCCGCAAGCGAGCATGTGCGCGTGGTCGCGGTAGCTGGTGATGTTGGCATCATCAGGCGTAACGCAGCTTTGCATCCCCGCAACCACAGCTTCCTGACCGATATATAAATGGCAAAAACCGCCAATCAAGCCCATGCCGTAAAGCTGTCCCGCTTTTTCCTCGAAACGACGAATAAGCAACATCTCACGATAGAGCTTCAGCAATAACTCCTTAGTAACGGCTGCGCCTCCTGCTTTATTTTCATTTGCGATTTTTGGTGTTGCCAATTTTGCTATAGTTTTTGCCATGTTATCTCCGCGAGTTTTTAGAAGTCCACTGTAATTAGGAAATTTATAGATACGAAAACCATGCTGATTTGCAAGCGTTTTATGCAGTATTTTGTGCTGCACCGCACCATATTATCGCTATAAATTCATGAGAAAAATAGATTGGCTCCGCG
>SXRF01000050.1 GCA_005792635.1 Rickettsiales bacterium | reverse complement strand
GTCGGCCCAATCACCAGAATATTAGACTTCGCCAGCTCAACATCAGCGTTCTTTTCCAAGCCAGAAATACGCTTGTAATGGTTATGCACCGCGACGGAGAGAACTTTTTTCGCCTGATCCTGCCCGATAACATAATCATCCAGAACTTTACGAATATCGGCGGGCTTTGCGATTTCGTCGCCTTCTTTAGCTAGCACGCCCTTATCGGCGGCTTTGATGATGTCCATGCACAAAACAACGCACTCATCGCAAATGAACACGGTCGGCCCTGCGATAAGCTTGCGAACTTCATGCTCGCTCTTGCCACAGAAAGAGCAATAGCGAGTATTTTTTGTTTCTTTTGTTGGCGATTTAGTCACTTTTTTTCTCCTTCGGAGGAGTGTGGAGTTTGGAGTGTGGAGTGTAGTAAATATTTCTTACACTCAACATTCAACACTCAACACTCCAATTACTTCTTCTTCTCTTCCGTCACTTCCGTGCCGCGTTTTTCAATAATCGTGTCAATCAGCCCGAAATCTTTCGCCATTTCCGCAGTCATGAAATTATCGCGTTCCATATTTTTTTCAACATGGGAAAGCTTCTGCCCCGTATGTTTTACATAAATCTGGTTGAGGCGAGCTTTGAGCGACAAGATTTCCTTTGCGTGGATTTCAATATCTGTCGCCTGTCCAGAAAAACCGCCAGAAGGCTGGTGAATCATGATGCGTGAATTCGGCAAGCTGTAGCGTTGCCCTGGTTCGCCAGCGGTAAGGAGCAAAGACCCCATAGACGCGGCTTGTCCAAAGCAAAGCGTTGAAACTTTCGGGCGGATATATTGCATCGTGTCATAAATTGACAGACCAGAAGTAACCACACCACCCGGAGAATTGATATACATAAAGATTTCTTTGTCAGGATTTTCCGACTCCAGAAACAACAGCTGGGCGCAGATAAGCGAAGCCATATTGTCATTTACAGGGCCGATGAGGAAGATAATCCGCTCTTTCAGCAAGCGCGAATAAATATCAAACGAGCGTTCACCGCGGGCGGTTTGCTCAATAACCATCGGCACGAGAATATTCGCATAAGTATCAATTATATCTGTCATAATCTATCCTAATAAAGTTTATACTAAACCTAGCAATAAAGTGAAAAAGTTAAGAAACTATTACTGCAAAGCATTTTTTTGTATATTTATTCTTCGCCGAGATTTTCCAGCTCGGAAAGCGCGACTTTCTTATCGTTGAATTTAACCTGAGTTAGGATTAAATCCACCGCTTTTTCTTCCAGAATTGGCCCGCGCAAATCCTCTATGCGTTGTGGGTTTTTCTGGTAAAAATCAAGCACCATGCGCTCTTGGCCGGGGAAGAAACGCGCCTGATTCCAAACTGCTTGCGAGATTTCATCGCGGCTAATCTGGATTTTGTTTTTTGTTCCCACTTCCGCCAGCAAAATTCCGAGCGTAACGCGGCGGCAAGCAACTTTTTTATATTCTGTGGTTAGTTCCTCATCGCTTTTGCCTTTTAGCTCTTCGTCGCCTTCGGCTTTGGATTGCTGCACGCGCTCCCAGATGGTTTTGAATTCCATTTCCACCATGGTTTCAGGCAGGTCAAAATTGAATTTTGCTTCCAGCTGATCAAATAATTCTTTTTTCAGTTGGTTGCGAACCACGGCGTCATATTCCTTGGTGATTTGCGTGCGCACAGCATCGCGGAAGGCGGCAAGGTCAGCAAAGCCACGCGCCTTTGCGAATTCTTCATCAATGGTTGGCGTTTCTGATTTAAGCACAGCTTTCACAGTAACCGCAAATTCCGAAGGTTTTCCTGCGAGGTTTTTCGCGTGATAATCCTCTGGGAAGGAAACTTTTACTACTCGGCTATCGCCCGCTTTCGCGCCCACTAATTGTTCTTCGAAATTGCCGATAAACTGCCCGCTGCCAAGCTCTAGCTCGAAATCTTCCGCCGCGCCGCCGTCAAACGCCACGCCGTCAATCGTGCCTTTGAAATCAATGCGAACGATATTGCCGTTTTCTGCTTTGCTGCTTTCTGGAAGCTCCACAAATTTTGGGCTGCGCTCTGCGATTTTTTGCGCTGCTTCGTCAATGTCAGCCTCGCTAATTTCAAACACATTGCGGGCGATGGTGATGCCAGAAAAATCAAGCTCAGGCAGGTCAGGGAACAGCTCAAACGCCACGCTGAACGCAAGGTCGCCGCCTTCGTTATATTCTTCCAGCTTGATATTTGGTGTAACCGCTGGGCGGAAATTTTTCTCGGTCACTAGCTTGCTAACGCTGTCTTTAATCACCGCGTCCAACACATCGGAAAGCACGGCTTTGCCATACATTTGTTTAAGCACCTTCATCGGCACTTTGCCCGAACGGAAACCAGCGATTTTCGCGGTTTTGCCAACTTCAACGAGTTTGCTTTCCGTCTTCGCGCCGATAGCGTCCGCACCCACGGCGATTTTGAAATTCTTTTTAAGACCATTTGATTCTAGTTCATTTACTTGCATGTTTTTTCTCTGTTGTTTGGGTTGGTGGTTGTTGTCATTATCACGCAGTTGATTAATCTCCAGCTTGTCACCCCGCTTTTATAGCGGGGTCTGGCGGAAATATTCAATCATTTCCAGATACCGCAACAAGTGCGGTATGACAACCAGAGAATAACCTAGCCTGCGTAATATTAATAATTAAACATAAAGGGAAAACCACAACCAAAGCTAAAAGGCAAATAGTTTATTTAGCATATGGCAGGGAAGGGGGGATTTTATCCCCTCGCGCCGCGGGGTTTTGAGCCAGCTGCCGCAACTTGTGCATTATAGGCGTTTAAGTTGAAAGGAGCAGGCGCGGTTATATTATTATGATCTGCATCTTGAGGATTAGTAACAACCACCGTAGATTTTGGCTTAACTGGATCTTGTGTTCCGCCTTCTGGTTGTTTTTTATCAGCATCACCTTGGTTGTTTGGTGCGGTGCCTCCGTTGCTGTTTCCCTGATTGTCTTGCTGTTGACTAGAATTATTCTGCCCTGTTAAGTCGGTTACAAAGTATTGCGGTACAGCGGGGCTGCCATTTGCAATGTTGTTTAGGAGCTGCTCCATGGTTGCTGGCGCAGCATACTGAACATTTTTCATTGCCTCAAATGTTAGTGTATTAAGCTCTGCGTCATTAGCTAGTTTCGCTTCCTCTTTAGCATCTTTCCACGCATCTGCAAATGTACATTCACTTTTGAATATTTTTTTCATTTTATCAAATGTTAACATGTTACCACATGCATCCAAAAAATCTTTTACTTTAGGAACTCTTTTTATTTGATTTAGAAAATTTTGTTTGATTTTTTCCATGATGCTGCCTGTATCAAAAAGATCAAGTAAGCCTATCTCTAACTTGTTTTTTTCTGCATCCTGAGTTTCTAATTGCTTCTTTAATTTTAGTCCGCCTTTATCGTATGCGTCCAGCATTTCTTGCTGAAATGCTTCCATCATTTTTGGGGCTTGGTTTTTGTTGAATGCAAGCTCGGCTTGAGCCTGAATTTGGGTGGTTAGCTGTGTAATAGCATCACCAGTCGGATATGTGCCATTGTGAGATGCAGCGTACTGTTGCAAAGCTGCATTTTTTGCATTTTCTACATATTCTTCTTTTACTTCTTTTATTTTGTCACGAAATGGGTTCTCTTTCGCGTAGATACCATGAGCAGAAAGTTCGTTAAATGCTTTCACGATATCTTCTTTACTAGGTAAAGTAATTTTCTTATCTGTTTTCGTATCGTTTTGCTCGCCCATACCCACCCCCATAAATTTATTTCTATACCCTAAACTTACCACAACTTGATTTATTTGTGTGTGAAGATTTTGTGACAATTGCAAATATGGGTGAAATATGGGGGGTTTTTGTCCCTTAAAGTGCAGTTTTTTACTTTAAGTTATTGAAATAAGCTGTTGATATATCTGAATTCACCTTCGAAAAAGCGGCGCATTTTTTACAAAATGCTTTTTTTGTTATTTTTTATCTTTTTCCACTTCCCGACCAATTTTACTGGGAATATATTGGGTTGGTGGAAGCAGTATGGATTTTTTTGCTCGTCATGCCCGCTTCATGCGGGCATCTAGGGCGACAAATTCCGTTATTGGCTTTATCCCTAGATCCCGCATCAAGTGCGGGATGACAGTCACTGGGTTTAGGTTACAATTCCGTCTTAAATTGTAATTCTGCAAGTCTTGAATAAAGCGGGCTGTTGGCGAGGAGTTCTTTATGCGTTCCGACGGCTTCTATGCGCCCGCTATTCATCAGCACGATGCTATCAGCTTTGGTGATGGTGGATAGGCGGTGGGCGATGACGAAGGTG
>SXRF01000049.1 GCA_005792635.1 Rickettsiales bacterium | reverse complement strand
CGCTTCATGGAACGCTACGCGCCATCTGCAAAAGATTTGGCATCTCGTGATGTGGTGTCCCGCGCTATGACCATGGAAATCCGCGCTGGGCGTGGCGTTGGGCCGAATAAGGATCATATATTCCTGCATCTTGACCATCTTGACCCGAAAATTCTGCATGAACGCCTACCAGGAATTTCCGAAACGGCGAAGGTTTTCGCAGGTGTTGATGTGACCAAACAGCCGATTCCTGTTCTGCCGACGGTGCATTATAATATGGGCGGAATTCCAACTAATTATCACACGGAAGTGGTGACGCTTAAAAATGGCAATCCTGACGCTGTGGTTGGTGGGCTTATGGCGATTGGCGAGGCGGGCTGCGTTTCTGTGCATGGTGCGAATCGTTTGGGTTCAAATTCGCTGCTGGATTTGGTGGTGTTCGGGCGGGCGGCGGCAATTCGCGCAGCCGAGCTTATAAAACCAAACACGCGCCACAAGCCAGCGAGCAAAGAAGCAACCGACAAGGCTCTTGCGCGGTTTGACAAAATCCGTAACGCCAGCGGTAACACGCCAACTGCCGAAATCCGCCGCAATATGCAGCGCAATATGCAAGACCACGCCGCCGTTTTCCGCGAAGATAGCGTCCTTTCCGAAGGCACAAAACGCATGGAAAAAATTTGGCAGAGCTTCTCTGACCTTAAAATTTCGGATCGTTCGCTGGTGTGGAACAGCGACTTGGTGGAGGCTCTGGAGCTGGATAATTTGCGTAGCCAAGCCCTTATCACCATCGCCAGTGCGCTAAACCGCAAGGAAAGCCGTGGCGGACATGCTCGCGAAGATTATAGCGAGCGCGACGATAAAGAATGGCTGAAACACACGCTGGCGTGGCTTGACGAGAGCGGAAAAGTTGGCTTTGACTATCGCCCAGTTCACTTAAACACTCTTTCCAATGATGTGCAGCCTGTGCCGCCAAAAGCGCGAGTCTATTAACCAAAGTTATTAAATATCGGTTGTAATTAAGCTGGTAATCTATTAGATTGTCGGCTTGCTACTTTTGGAAACACTAATGAAAAAAGACATAATAAAGGGGCGGGACATGAAAAAAGCATTGTTATTTCCGGGGCAAGGTTCGCAGATTGTTGGCATGGGCAAGGAATTGGCGGAGAATTTCGCCGTAGCTCGCGCCGTTTTTGACGAGGTGGACGCAGCACTTTCGGAAAATCTCTCCGCGCTGATGTTTGGCGGAACGCAGGAGCAATTAACACTCACTGAAAACGCGCAACCAGCAATTATGGCGACCTCCATCGCCGCGCTGCGGGTTCTGGAAAGTGAATTTGGCTTTAGCGTTGCCACGCAGTCGGTCTTTGTCGCTGGGCATTCTTTGGGCGAATATTCCGCGCTTTGCGCCGCTGGCGCGTTGAATTTGAGCGAAACGGCAAGGTTGCTGCGCGTTCGCGGTTTGGCGATGCAGCGAGCTGTTCCCGCTGGCGGCGGCGCGATGGCGGCACTTATTGGCGTTAGCCGCGAAGTGGCAGAGGAAATCGCTAGCGAAGCCGCGCATGATGAGGTTTGCGGCGTGGCAAACGATAATGCCGATGGGCAGGTGGTGATTAGCGGCACGAAAACCGCGATTGACAGGGCGATTTTGATCGCCAAGGATAAAGGCGCGAAACGCGCATTATTGCTGGAGGTTAGCGCACCTTTCCACTGCGCCCTTATGGCACCAGCCGCGGGTGTGATGGCGGACGCGCTTTCGGCGGCGCAGTTTAATGCGCCTTGTGTTCCCGTGGTCACTAATGTAACCGCCAAGGCAGAAAGCGACCCAGAAACTTTGCGTAATTTATTGGTGGAGCAGGTGACGGGCGTGGTGCGCTGGCGCGAATCTATGGAATATCTGGCGCGGCAGGGCGTTACCCGCGTTGTGGAAATCGGTGCGGGAAAGGTGCTATCAGGGCTGATGAAGCGCATCGCACCGACAGTGGAAACGATGAATCTCGGTACACCAGCCGATTTACAAGCCTTTGCGAAAGTGGAGTAGCGTCATACTGACGAAAGTCGGTATCCAGAAATAGCTAAAAAATAGGGTGGGATTTTGTGGGGGTTTCTGAAGTAGTTGGCGAAAGAGTTTCTGATGTTAGTTCTGTCGTCATGTCTTCTGGTAAGCAAACACATATAGATGCTTTTGTAAAAAAGGCTGATAAAGCGGTTGATAAGGTCTATTATTCTAATGCATTCACAAGTTTCAGGCTTTACATACAGGCAACCAAAGGCAACTTTGATAAGCTCGATGAATATATAGAAAATAAATCTAAGGCGGAATTTTTCTGCAGAGTTAATGACGAGAAAAATGCTGCTACGCATGCGAAAATCGCCGAAGACTTAAAATGGAAAATTACATCTACCAACAGATATAAAAGCAAGATACTAAAGTTTTTTGAAAGAATTGATAGAATTATAGAAAAAACAATTTTAGAAGAAAAAAATACAGGAGTTACTATTCAATGACATTTTCTCTGGCTGGTAAAAAGGCTCTGATTACTGGGGCGACGGGTGGTATTGGCGGTGCGATTGCCAAGAGTTTTTGCGCGGCGGGCGCAAACCTTGCTATTTCTGGCAGTAAGCAGGAAAAATTATCGGCGTTTGCATCCGAGCTTGGGGCGGGTGTATTACCGCTGGCTTGCGATTTGTCAAATTTGGAAAATGTTGATACGCTCATCAAGCAAGCTGAAGAACAGCTGGCTGGGCTTGATGTTTTGGTGTGTAACGCTGGTGTGACCAAGGATAACCTTGCTTTGCGCATGAAGGATGACGAGTGGCAACAGGTGATTGATATAAACCTCACCGCCAGTTTCCGCCTCGCTCGCGCAGCGATTAAGGGAATGCTAAAACGCCGCAGCGGACGGATTATCTTTATAACCTCGGTGGTTGGCTGGACGGGCAACGCTGGACAGGCGAATTACTGCGCCTCCAAGGCTGGGCTTACGGGCATGGCAAAATCGCTGGCGCAGGAAGTGGCATCACGCGGAATTACTATTAACTGCATCGCTCCCGGATTTATCGCAACTAACATGACGGACGCGCTAAACGATGAACAGAAAGCCAAAATCAGCCAGAATATCCCGCTAGGGCGCATGGGCAGCGCGGACGACATCGCCGCTGGTGCGCTATATCTCGCCAGTGACGCGGCGGCTTATGTCACAGGGCAGACACTGCATATCAACGGCGGATTATATATGAATTAATGGTTGCAGTGTTCGCCGTGAACATGCGGTTCGAATGCGCCCATTTTCTTTAGCTTGGTCAGCTTGCGGGTTATCATATCGCGCTTCACGCTAGAGATGTGGTCAACGAAGGTTATCCCGTTTAGATGGTCAATTTCGTGTTGGATGCAGGTAGCAAGCAAGCCATCGAAGCTTTCCTCGCGCTGCTTGCCATCTAAATCCAGAAATTTTACGCGAATGCCGCTCGGGCGGGTCACTTCCGCATATTGTTCAGGAAATGACAGGCAGCCTTCCTTGTAAATATGCTCATCGCCAGCATCGCTGACTAGTTCAGGGTTGATGAGGACATGTTGCTTGCCATAGACTATGGCATCCTCGGCATCATCGCCGTAGCGCGAACCGTTCCACTCCACATCGGCAACCAGCACGCGCTTATGCACACCAACCTGCACCGCTGCCAGCCCAATTCCACGCGCATCATACATGGTTTCGAACATGTCGCGCACAAGGTTTTTGATCTCCGCGTCCACCTTTTCCACAAGGAAAGACTTGGTTTTAAGGCGAGGGTCAGGTGCGATGATGATAGGCAGTATTGGCATATTTTTTCCGATTTTTAGTTAGTGTTTTCTGTTTTTAAGTGTTTCTTTTAGATAGTTTGGCTCACGGTGCGTATTTGCTATTGCTAGGATTGTAATTTTATGATTTTCAAATTGATAGTAAATATTGTAAGGAAATCCATGAACCACTGCTTTTCTTATATTCAAAAAATCAATAGGAAAGGATTTTGGAAAATCTTCTAAGATTTTTATGGTTTTTATGATGGAAGCTGAGAATTTATTAGCTAGAAAATCGCTTTCTTGAGAATACCAATTCTGTGACAGGCTAATGTCAACAATAGCCGAAGGATGAAAAGAAATTTGTACCATTTAGATCCCAGAAAATAATGATTTTTTGACATCTTCCCACGGTATAGTCTTTGCCGCACCAGAGGCTATTTCAGAGGCTCTTATTTCAATTTCTTGCTGCCATGCAAGGCTGGTTTGCGGTTCGCAAATTTCACCATGTACGCTGTCTAGCAATGTCTGGGCAAGCTCAATGCGTTGCCCAACTGAAAGAGCTGAAAAGTCGAAACTATTCATAAAAATTCTCCGTTAATGTGCAGTAATCCTAGCACGCATTCCGCAAATCCTCAATAGTTTCTTAGCAATTAAAACACTGCCTTACAGCTTGTTAGTAATTGACTTGCAATTATTTTTTAGCGTTTTCAATGGCTTCCATAATTAAAGCTTCCGCTTTTGCGGCGTCGCCCCAGCCCGTAACCTTCACCCATTTTCCTTTTTCAAGATCTTTGTAATGTTCAAAGAAATGCTTGATTTGGTTGATGAGCGATTCTGGCAAATCAGCTAGCGATTTTACATGGTCATATAGCGGGGTGAGCTTCGACACAGGCACAGCCACGATTTTTTCATCCTGCCCGCCTTCGTCCTCCATCATCAAAACGCCAACAGGGCGAACAGCAATCACGCTGCCCGCAATCAGCGGATATTGGCAAGCAACCAGCACATCCGCAGGGTCGCCATCGCCCGAAAGGGTTTGCGGAATAAAGCCGTAATTGCAGGGGTAAAACATTGGCGTTTGCAGGAAGCGGTCAACGAGCAACGCGCCAGAATCCTTGTCCATTTCATATTTAACAGGCAGCGCACCCATCGGCACTTCGATAATCACATTTATGTTTGACGGTGGGTTTTTGCCCGCTGAAATTTTGCTGATGTCCATGATTTTTTCCTTATAAATTCTTGTGGAGTGGCAAGCACTAGCACAGGATATAAGGAAAAATCAACCTATTTTTCCCAGTCCGCCAGCCCATAAATATCCAGTATTTTGGCTAGTTCGCCGCTTTCGCGCATATTTTTGGTTTCCGCGCTTAAAATTTCTGCATATTTTTCAGCGAGTTTGCGGTCTTTCGGGCTGAAGGCGATATATAGCTTGTCTTTGTCGGATGGTGGCAATGCGCCAGCCTCCTGCACCTGCCCGACCATGTTGTTTTGTGACAGATAATATTCCATAACGAATTTTGACTCTAGCGTTGCGCCGATTTTCCCGCGCAGCATTTTGCTTAAATTAATGCCAAGGGCTTTGTCGCCAGAAATTATAGAAATTTTTTCGGGGTCTAGGCGATATTTTTTTATGTAGGCGTCCATCTCGTCGTTATAGCTGTAATCGGCTATCACGCCTAGAATCACGCCATTTAGCGATTTTATATCCGTATATTTCCACTCCCCATCTTTTTTGACATAAAAATGATTTTGTAAAAATCCCTGTGTGATGGATGGAAACACAAAGTCAGGCGCATCACCAGTTGACGCGCCGATAACCGCATTATATTTGCCTTTTTGTGTATCTTTTATTGCTTGCGTCCATGGCTCAACGACATATTCCACCGCGATATTATGTTTGGCAAAGGCGGCTTTGGCAATATCCACCATAAAGCCTTGATGCGGGGATTTTGGATTGCAATTATACGGACACCAAGTGTCGGCAACTATGGTTATTTTTTCTTGCGGTGCTTCGGCTTGGGCAGAAAAATAGAAACAGAAAACCGACAAGAAAATATAAAATATTTTTCTCATAAAAACCTCATCTAACAGGCAATTTTTTTGTTGGTGTATTTGTAGATAATTTCGCGCAGGGCGTTTAGCTGAATTGGCTTGCTGATAAAATCGTCCATTCCGCACTCTAGACAAGCGGCTTTGTCCTCGTTCAGTGCGCTGGCGGTCATGGCGATAATTAGCTGTTTCTTTTCCTTGGTGCGCTCGCGGTGGCGAATGCGGCGGGTGGTTTCGCGCCCGTCCATATCTGGCATTTGCACATCCATAAACACAATGTCAAAATATTTTTTAGCAAGAATATCAATCGCTTCCTGCCCGCTTTGCGCTGTGGTGACAGTGCAGCCGATTTTTTCCAGAATATGCCGAGCTACTTGCAAGTTAAATTCGGTGTCATCCACCACCAGAATTTTGGCGGTGATTGTTGCGTTCTGCGCTGGGGTGTTGATTGGCGTTGCTTTCGTTTCCGCGCTATCCACGGGCAGCTTCAGAGCGAAAGCAAATTTTGAACCTTTGCCGATTTCGCTGGTTACTTTCAGCTCGCCGCCCATCATCTCCAACAAGCGGCGGGAAATGGCAAGACCTAAGCCCGTGCCGCCATATTGCCGCGAGGTGGACATGTCTTCTTGTGAGAAATCTTCAAAAATTTTGCTGATATTCTCTTGTTTAATGCCCGTTCCCGTATCCTCCACAGCTAGGCGCAGCAAGCCATCTTTCGCATCAAAATGGGCTGAGATTTTTACATGTCCTTCCTCGGTGAATTTAATGGCGTTGCTTACGAGATTTATTAAAATCTGGCGAAGGCGGCTTGGGTCGCCGATGAATTGCGTGGGGAAATTCGCGCTGAATTCGCTAAGCAGCAACAGGAATTTTTCCGCGGCTTTGGGGCTGAACAGCGACACAATATCATCAATCAACTGGCGCAGGTTGAACGAGATATTTTCCAGCTCCATTTTTCCCGCTTCAATCTTGGAAATATCAAGAATATCATTGATAATATCGAGCAAGGCTTCGCTGGATTTCTGGATATTTATCACATGCTCCTTCTGCACAACATCCAGCTTGCTATCCGCCAGCATATTGGCAAAACCCATGATGACATTCATCGGCGT
>SXRF01000048.1 GCA_005792635.1 Rickettsiales bacterium | reverse complement strand
GTTGGTCGGCGGATTTTCCAAAATAAAGTTGGGCGGCGGCTTCGGCGCCAAAGGCGTACCTGCCGAAGTGCGCGCTGTTGAGATACCACTCGATGATTTGCTCACGCCCAAACTGCGCGGTGATTTGGTGAGCCGCCCCGCCGCCGATATTCTGGGCGAAGCCGAACGATTATTTGCCTCAGGCGTTAAAGAGCTGCTGATAGTTTCGCAGGACACCAGCGCGTATGGCGTTGATGTAAAATTTGCGGAAAGTGATTGGCGTGGTAAAAAAATCCGTGCCAAATTCTATGATTTATGCGCTGCACTGGGCGAGCTGGCGGCGGAGCATAAGGCTTGGGTGCGCCTGCATTATGTCTATCCTTATCCGCATGTGGACGATGTTATTCCGTTAATGGCAGCGGGGAAAATTCTGCCGTATTTGGATATTCCCTTTCAGCACGCATCGCCCAAAGTGCTGAAGGCTATGCGTCGCCCAGCCAACCATGAAAAGATATTAGAGCGCATCGCAAAATGGCGTGAAATCTGCCCAGAGCTTGTGGTTCGTTCCACATTCATTGTTGGCTTTCCAACTGAAAGTGAGGAAGATTTTGCATTCATGCTAGACTGGCTGAAAGAAGCGCAGCTAGACCGCGTCGGCTGTTTCCGTTATGAAAATGTGGCAGACGCGGATTCAAACGACCTGCCCGACCATGTGCCGCAAGAAGTGGTTGATGAGCGTTGGGATAAATTCATGCAAGCACAACAAAAAATCAGCACAAAACGCCTAAAAAAACAAGTTGGCAAAACTCTGCCCGTGCTGATTGATGAAGTAAGCGCGGAAGGCATTATTGGTCGCACCTACGCTGACGCGCCAGAGATTGACGGACTGGTGCATATCCGCAGTGAAAAACGCATCCTTGCCGGCACAATCGTGCAAGTAAAAATCGAAAAATCCAATGCTTACGACCTGTTTGGAGTGGCGGTTTAATTACATCATCCACCCTCAATACCCCTCAGCCAAATTATCAAACAGGGTTAGGTTGCCGTCAAAGCGCAGGCGAACGGTCCCAATCGGGCCGTTACGATGTTTTGCGATGATAACTTCGGCGACATTCATTGCGCGGTTCATATCGTCTTGCCACTTGGCATATTTCGCGGTGTCGTCCATTGATGGTTCAGCGCGACCAAGATAATATTCCTCGCGGTAAATAAACATCACCGCGTCAGCGTCCTGCTCGATTGAACCAGACTCACGCAAATCCGAAAGCTGCGGGCGTTTATCCTCGCGCTGCTCCACCGCCCGCGATAGCTGTGATAGCGCAATGACAGGTATATCCAGCTCCTTGGCAATGGCTTTCAGCCCCTGCGTAATTTCAGAAACTTCCTGTACGCGGTTATTTTGCGACATTGCGCTGCTACCACGCAGAAGCTGCAAATAATCCACCACCAGCAGCTTCACATTCGCCGTGCGCTGCAAGCGGCGTGCGCGGGTTCGCAAACCAGAAATGGAAAGTGCGGGCGTATCATCAATATAAAACGGCATATTTGACATTTCATTACTCACCCGCACAAGATGAGAAAATTCCTCTGGCGAAATTTTCCCATTAAGAATGCCATAAGAATTAAGCTTACTTGCGCTGGAAAGCATACGAGTGGAAAGCTGCTCCGCCGACATTTCGAGCGAGAAAAAACCAACGCTTCCCGCCTCTTTTGCGGAAATTCCATCATCACCAGCTTTTTTAGCAAGGCTCGCGCAAGCATTATACGCCATATTAACCGCCAGAGCGGTTTTCCCCATCGAAGGGCGGCCAGCGAGAATCAGCAAATCCGAGCGTTTAAGCCCGCCGAGCATTCCGTCCAAATCCTTAAGCCCTGTGGTGATGCCGACCAAATGGTCGCTGCGTTTGAGCGCACTATCGGCTTGCTGAATAGACTTGACAACCGCATGGCGAATAGCGCGGAAGCCCTTATCCCCCTCACCTTCCACCGCTAGGCTAAAAAGCTTTTGCTCAACATTTTCCACTTGAATGGTGGCGGGAATATCAATCTGGTGAGTGTACGCCGTGTTCACCATTTCTTCGCCGATGGTAATCAGCTGTCGTTTAAGAGCAAGGTCATAAATCATTTTGCTATAATCAGCGACATTGATAACCGTAATTGCCGCCGCTGCCAACTTCGCCAGATACGCGCCGCCGCCAATATCCGCCAGAGCCTCGTCTTGGTCAAAATAATGGCGCAGGGTAACGGGATTCGCCACCAAGCCCTTGTCAATAAATTTTTGAATTGCTTCAAAAATACGCGAGTGCAGCGGCTCATAGAAATGCTCTGCGCGGATTTGATCGCCAAGATACTGAATGGAAAGATTGTTAACCAGTAAAACACCAAGCAAAGCCTGCTCCGCCTCGATATTACTCGGAGCTTGGCGATAGGCAATCTCGCTGATATTTTCGGTTAGCGATGCCTCTGCTGTGGTGGTGAGTACGGTTGCCATTGATGGTGATTAGTGGATGGTGATTAGTGGATGTTTTTTATTTATAAACCAATAAGCAATCCATGCAAGCAAACAAAGCTGGGCAGACACCCAAAATGGTGGATTTAATTCTGGGTGATTAAAAGAAATATAACTTAAAACAACAAGCGCAATTGCAACTGTGTATATGGCAATTTTGTCACTATATTTCAACAAATATGCAATTGGTATAGTCAGTAAAATAAGGCTATTTACGAACATAAAAGGGCTGAACACACAAGACAAAACAACAGAAAGAGAAAAACCTAGTTCCTGTTTTTCTTGGCTTGCATTACGACTTTTAATAGCTATTAAAACAGACATAACACCAGCAATAATCCACAATAAAATGCTCATTTTATTTATAATACCCAAATTCTCTGCACCAAAGACTAAAAGAAGCAATGCACGCATATTGCCCATTATTAAGTGCGAAGGCTCAAAATCATGCAAACTATAAGGCGCAGTCAGCAGCAAGTGGATATAATTCAGCCAAATATTTTCGCCAAAAATCAACATGCAAATTATAATTATTGCAAAAGAAACTAATCCCATCTTCAAAAACAATGACTTTCCATGGATAATTATCAAATACAAAATAGCAACTATAACTATTGGTGGTTTAAAGCTGGTAGCAATGATGGCAATTGCCGACAATACGAATTTCTCTCTTTGTGCAAGCAATGTTCCCGCAAATAACCCGAGCAGAACAACCATCATAGGCTGCCCATTCGTGATACTAACTATCCACGAAAAACTAACAATAAATAACCCAGCAGCCGTTAAAATAGAGAGCGGTTTCGTACAGATACCCGCAACATATAACAATGCCAGCAGCCCAATTGTACAAACGACATTAATCCACATCCATACATGATATGCCTCATCAAGCGATAACTGCAAAAATGGATAGTAAAAACCAAGGCTATATGGTGGATATGTGTAGGTTAAAACTTCCGTAACTTTGTGCTTTATATCTTCTGATTGATATTTTGCCTCCAGCTCCAGATCATAAATATCTTTTCCCTCATTAGCCATCCTTGCTGTACTGTAACAAGGAACAAAATCCGCCATGCTTAATGTTCCTGATTTTTCGTCTATATGCACAGCACTAGATGGCATAAAAAAAGCTGCTGCTATTACCAAAAAAAATGTGGCAACTATAAACTCAATAATTTTTGCTTTTTTTATCATGCGTTATTTATGGAATAATTCATATTTTTATTGCGTGTAACACTGAATCAAAGCACTCGCAAGGACAAGTTTGCGATGAAGAACACGCACACTACATCTGATTACCAGTGGTTTGCTGGCTCACTGGCGCGAAGTTTTTCTTGGTGTTGATAACCGCTGGTGCCATGATGATGATAAACACTGTCGGCAGAATAAATAAAATCATCGGCACAGTCATCATCGCTGGTAGGCGTGCCGCTTTATTCTCCGCCCGAAGCATCCGCGATTGGCGAAATTCCGCTGAAAGAACGCGCAGAGCTTGAGCGATTGGCGTTCCATATTTTTCGGTTTGAATTAGCACAGTGGCAATTCCGCGAATTTCTTTTAGGTCGCATCGCTGCGCCAAGTTATTAAGAGCCTTATTGCGGTCTGGATAAAACCCAATTTCAACAGATGTCATGGCTAGCTCTTCTGCCATTTCTGGATACACAACGCCAAGTTCGCGCGATACACGGTCAATTGCCGCCGCCATACTAAGTCCAGCTTCCGCGCAAACAGTGAGTAAATCCAAACTATCGGAAAGGGCGCGTTGCAACATCAAATAGCGTTTATTGCGAATACGATTAAGCATCATCCAAGGAAATTTTAGCCCAAAATACACCCCAAAAATTGGCGAGCCATAGTGAATAAGCTTTCCCATTGCCGTGGGAGAATTATATATCCCCATCACCACCATACCTATTATAAAAAATACAACTGGCGACAGCAGATTAAAAAATGCAAAAATAGCAATCGCATCCTTTGAGCGAAATCCAGCCTGAACAAGGGTTGTTTCGGCTTTTTCCAGATGGAATTTCTTCACCAACTGTAATTTCATGGTAACCATACGCATGAAATTGATGCTGCCCTCGGGTCTTTTGCGCTTTTTGGGTTTATAAACACCGCTATTTATTTCTTTGCGCCGTTCTTGAATAGATCTAATGCGGGCTGATAACTTCCTGCGATCGCTATATAAAGTGCGGTATATAATTACCACACAAAGCACAATCACCAAAGCCCCAAAGGCAATATAAAAATCCTCAACACTCACCCCACGCGGCAAATATGCTTTGATAAAAATTTCTAGACCATTTTGTTGTTTATCTGCCATATTTATATCTCAAATTGCGCCATACGATTCATCGACCACATCCCAAAACCCATCATGAACGCCGCAACTGCAAGTGCCTGATGCCCGCCTTCCTCCTCAAAAAGCGGTTTCAAATATGCTGGGCTAAGTGAAGCAATCGCCGCTGTTACTACAAATGGCAACGCGCCGATAATATATGCCGATGCGCGAGCTTCTGAAGTTAGTGCGTGGATTTTCATCTTCATCATAAACCGCGCCCGCAAAACCTCTGAAAGATTATTGAGAATTTCCGAAAGATTACCGCCCGTTTCTCGTTGTAAAACTATGCTGGTGGTGAAGAAGAAAAATTCCCGAAGATCCAACTGTTTTGCCGTTTCCAACAATGCTTTTTCAAGCGGCACACCAAGCTTCATGGTGTTGGCAACAATGGTGAACACACCGCCCACTGGGTCGGGAAGTTCGGTTGACACCTGCACAATAGATTCCGATACAGGCAGCCCAGAACGAAGCCCGCGAACGATAAGATCTATCGCCTCAGGAAATGAGGTAAGGAAAGCTTTTGCTTGCTTATTTATCCGTATTTTTAGCCATTTGAATGGCAGCCACACCCCACAAATGAGCGCGACAGGAACGGCAAGCAATATTGATTGATGCAGCGCAAAAGTAACAATCAATGTCACCACCACAACGGCAATAAAACAGCGCGTAATAAACTGTTTTGGCGATATTTTCACCCCCGCCCGCGTGAGCAAATTATTAACTCGTTTGGAGCTAGGAAGTTTTTGTAACAGCAAATTGATAAAACCTTCGTCATCAATTTTTTTGCGGCGGAGCGATAATTCCTGTATGGTTTTTGGCGCACCAGAAACAATTAATTTACGGCGTTTTATTTGCTCAATGCGCCGCCTCAAGTCCCGCGCATCCGTGATCCTCTTCACCGATGCCATCAGCACCAACACCACAATTCCAAGGAATATCAGTATGTTCGTTAGCATCTATTACCCCATTCATTACTTGTCATACCGCCGCAGGGCGGTATCCATGCCATGCAACTAGCTTTGCCTTTTTCGATTAGGCATAGATACCGCCCTGCGGCGGTATGACGATTGACTAGATTTGCATAAAAATATTCCATAAATCACCTTCCTTTATCACTCTGGCTCTGCGCTCATGGCTTCTAGAAGTTGTTGGTCTAGCCCGAAATAGGCGGCTTGTTGGCTGAAATTCGGGCGGATGCCGCTGCTGCGGAATTTGCCCACTAATTTTCCGTTTTCGTCTTCGCCTTCAAATTCAAAGGTGAATAAATCCTGCGTCACGATGACATCGCCTTCCATGCCGATTACCTCGGTTACATGGGTTACGCGCCTGCCGCCATCGCGCATACGGCTGATTTGCACGATGAGGTTCACCGCGCCCGCAATCTGCGTCCGCACAGCGCGGCTGGGCAGATTTACGCCCGCCATACCTATAAGATTTTCCATACGGGTTAGGGCTTCGCGCGGCGTGTTGGCGTGGAGCGTTCCCATTGAGCCATCATGACCCGTGTTCATCGCTTGTAGCAAGTCAAACGCCTCACCACCGCGCACCTCACCCAAAATAATGCGGTCAGGGCGCATACGCAGTGCGTTTTTCACCAAGTCGCGCATGGTTATTTCGCCGTCGCCTTCCAAATTCGCATGTCGAGTTTCCAGCGGCACAACATGCGGCTGTTGCAGTTGCAACTCCGCCGCATCCTCAATAGTCACAATGCGCTCGCCGTGGCTTATCATGCGCGAAAGCGCGTTAAGCATGGTGGTTTTTCCCGAACCCGTACCACCAGAAATAATGATATTCAGGCGAATCGCGCCGCAAATTTTAAGCAATTTACACAAGGAAGGCGAAATACTTTTCGTACCAATCATGGTGTCTAGCGTGATTTTTTTCTGCGAGAATTTACGAATGGAAATTGACGCACCACGGATGGCAAGCGGCGGCGCAATCACATTCACACGGCTGCCATCGGGAAGTCGCGCATCGCATATCGGGCTGGATTCGTCCACCCTGCGCCCAACCCCAGTCACAATGCGCGTGGCGATTGACATAACATGCGCGTTATCGCGGAATTTTACATCGGAAAGCTCAAGCTTTCCCTTGCGTTCCACATAAACCTGATAAGGGCCATTCACCATAATATCAGTAATTAAATCATCGCGCAGCAGCGGCTCAAGCGGGCCAAAACCCAGCATATCGTCGGTAATCTGCACCGCCAGAAGCTGTTGCTCGGCGTGGTTCAGCGGCAGTTTCTGCTCCATCACGATTTCACCGATTAGCTCAATAATCTGGCGTTTTAATTCCTCCCTCGGCAGGCGCGAAGAGGTGGCAATATCAATTTGCTCCATCAGCAAATTATAAATTTTTTCCTTGGTTTCCGAAAGGTCGTCATCAGTTTTTACCGCCGCTGTTGGCGCGGCAAGGCTGGTTTCGCTAGAGCCAGCCAGCAAATCTTCTTTTTGCGCTTTGGGAGCTGGTTTTTCGGCGGGTTTTTCCGCGAGTTTATCTAGTGGTTTTTCATTTTTCGGAACAAGCGCAGGCGCAGAAGCAGCCCCAGCTAACACCACAGCTGGCGGCGGACTTGCGCCCATTTCTGTACCACGCCTTCCGAACATATATATCCTTTCATAGATATATTGCCAGAAAATGGTTACAATCTGATAAATTCTTGGTGAAGGATTGGTTAATTAATCAAGGCATTGTACCAAAAAGCTACTTTTTCTTTTTCAAAAAGCCCAGCATGTCATTTTTTTTGACCTCTTCGACAATTTGCATATTCGGAAGCAATTGCTTGGCTATATTATACAATGGCTTAATCCCAGTATTTTTAGCATGAGTTACGGCGGGGATTTCATTGCCAATATACATAAAAACATCAGTCAGATAGTTTATTTTTTCGACAATTTTATCGCCAATCCCTTTTTCAAAATCCGCCACACTAATTTCATTTTTTGGCGCAACACCAGCGCGATTAATAACCACCATTGGCGCGGGCAACTTAAGCGTATCACGAATTAAATCGCTAAGACGCAGCGTGTCACGAAGTGACTGCAAATTAAGTTCTGCCACCAAAACAACACTATCAGCTTTTTTGAGGAAATCACGAGAGAATTGGCTGAGATTGCGCGGAATATCCAGCACCACAACTTCATATTTTTCGACAAATTCTTTCAAAATTGTTTCCGCCGCCAGCTCATTAATATTCAACATTTCACTAAGCGGCTCTTCCACGCTCATAACCCATAGGTTTTTGCTTGGTTTGCTCATCACGCGGTCAATAAACAGCGTATCAATGCGTTCTGGCTTTTCAAGAGCATCCCGCAGCCCATGTGCAGGCTCAATATCGAAGGAAAGTGCCAGCGTTCCTTGTTGTGGATCAACATCCACCAGCGCGATTTTTTTTCCTGAATGCTCGGCAAAAATCCCCGCTAAATTCAGTGAAATAGTCGACGCGCCAACCCCGCCGCGTGCGCCAATCACAGCAATAATTTTCGTTGGTTCATTTGCATCAACCGCGCTGCCAGCACCAGCGGAAGAAATTGTGATGGATTTTTGATAAGCATCATCCAACATTTGCTTGGTAAGTGGTCGCAGCAAATAGCTAAACACGCCGATGCTGGTCAGCCAACAATAAAAACTATATTCATTGACTGTGCCGATAATGATAACTTTTGTGCCAGCATCGCAAACATCCGCCAGAGCGTCAAGCAAGCCAGAAGCCGCCTCTGCTGAGGGAATTTCCACCAATAGTAATTTTGGTGAAGGGTTGGTTTTTAGATACTCGGTTGCTGTGGCAATATCCCCCTGCGCGATGCAGGTTTCTTCCCATCCATGCGCCAGCGCGAAATCTTTAAGCGTTTCCCTATCCGCACCATCCTGTGCAAAGGCAAGAAAGTCTGGTTTTTTTGAGTTTTTATTCTGTTCCATAACGAATTTATTTTCTATTCTCACTGACCAGTAGCAGAAGTTGGAGCAACCGCCGCTTCAACAGCTACGCCAGATTTATAGTCGGTTAAAACCTTGCTGCTGCGCTCGGTGTTGGATTGTTCCGTCCCCTGCCCCATCACTAAATCCTTGGGATTATCCACCATCGCGCCCAAATTAACCGCTGCCGCACAACCATAATTCGCTGGCAAAGAGTTACTATAATTAACAACAGGTGATTGCCGCCAATCTGGACAATCTGGCGCAACCGCAACGCTATATGCTATATCAATAACCATTTCATTATGAAGAACTGCACCATCAGTGTGGAATGGCATTTGAACGCTGTAGCCAAGAGAGCGCAACACCCGCTTCATATATTCCACGCGGGCTTTTTTATCCTGCATCACTGGTGAAATTTGCAGAGAAATAGACTCCGCCGCCTGCGAATTTACCACCCGCAAATCCGATTTTAGTTTCTCTAATTTCTCACCCGATAGAGAATTTGACTTACCATCAAATTGCACCCTTGCCACAAAATGCCGCCCTTCAACCTTGTTTTCAATCGGGTGAGCCGCATAATATTCGCGTGGGTCGTTGCCCTGCATATCCAAACTCGGCATACAAGAAGTAAGCAAAGGGAAGGTCAAAAAAGCAAATTTTACAATATTTTTCATATAGCCTACTCCAAAATAAACCCAGCATCGCCGTTGAGTTTAGCACCAAGTTTAGCATCGCTTTTTTCTATTTTTTTCTGTGTATCTTCCTCGGCATCCATATCTTTTTGCTCATATAGACTGCCAAAAGTTACGCGCTCACCATCGCTAGGAGGCGCAAAACCATCAAGCGGCGTTTGCAGTTTTTTAGCATCAGATACGGGATGCACTATATAAGGCGTTACAATAATGACCAATTCTGTTTGATTATTGATAAATTTTTGCGATCGAAATAGCGCACCTAGAATCGGCAAATCACCAACTCCGGGGAGTTTGTTGATGTTATTACTGCTATCGCTACGCAGCAAACCAGCCAGCACAAAGCTCTGCCCGCTACCTAGCTCAACTGTTGCCTGCGCCTTTCGCGTATCCAATATCGGATAGGTAAAGCCAGCAACTTGAATAGGGTTGGAAAAATTAAGCGTACTAACTTCTGGATTAACCAAAATACTCATACGATTTTTGCTCATCACAATAGGCGTGAAATTAAGGCTAACGCCAAAAGGCTGATACTGCACGGTTACTGTGCCGTTTTCGCCCGCTACGGGAATTGGATATTGCCCACCAGCAAGGAAACTAGCTGGTTTTCCAGTCGCCGTGGTCAGGCTCGGCTCAGCAAGAACTGTGGCAAGACCGTCCGTTTCCAATGCCTCAATCAAGCCGCTAATGCTGCCACTACCGCCAGTTAGCGTGCTTAGCACATTGGTACTAGCACCACGAAGAGGATTTGGCACTAAAGGCGACAAAGAGCCATTAAGAACCTGCGTCACAATACCGCCGCCAGTAAGTGAGGCTTGCAAATTTATTCCCAGATTTTTAAGATCCGTCCGCGCCATTTCCACGATTTTTACTTGCAACATAACCTGATCGCCGCCAGCAGTGGTTAGCATATTAACCACCTTGTCGTCCTTGCCAACGAATGAAGAGGCGATGCTTTTGATGTTTTCCGATTCCTGAACCGAACCAGCCGAACCACCAATTATCAAGCCTCCATCAACCGTCCGAAAGCTAACATCAGCGTCAGGTGCGGCGCGTTTGATAGCGCGTTTAAGGCTGCTTAAATTGTGCGATACTTCAATCACACCATCAAAAATAGGTTCATCATTGGCATCCACCGCACTAAGTGAAGTCTCGCCGACTTTCTTGCCATATACGAAAACCGTTTTTGGTGACACAATCTGAATATCCGCAGTTGTTGGGTCAGCCACCACCACCGAAGCCGCAGGACGCGAAAACTTCACCATCTGCCCTTTGTTGATTTCAACATTCACAATTTCATCGGCAAAGGCAGACGACGAAACAAACATCGCCTGACAAACAATGAACTGAAAAATAATAGCTAAAAATGGCAGAAATTTTTTCATCATTTATCCTGATAAAATTCTAGAGTTTCAATTTTGTCGCCACGAATCACCCGCACCTTGCTAAATGATTCTTCTTTTTTGCCTAGCAATTTGCTGACATCTCCGTCAATTGTATATTGGTGCGTATTCGGCACAACCTCGCCGTCCACGGCAACCAGCTTTGCCTCACCAGCTTCCGCAGGCGCACCAGTGCTAACCAGCGACATAGAAATCTTGCCCATTTCGGTTGCCACAGAAACCTGTTCCGCCTGTTCTGGCGTAACTTCAACAGTGATAGTTTTTGCCAGTATGGCTTTATTTTCAGGGTTAGTCAGGGTTTGATCCACCGCCAGCACGCGTACATTATGGGCGAAAGTCTCCGTCACCACTTGGTCATTTGCACCACTTTCTTTACCGCCAACCTGAATGCGATGCGTCACCAATAAATCCACCTTGTCCCCTGGTGAAATAAACCCAGCATTGCCAGAAGTTATATTCACAGAAATAGACACCGCTCGCATACCCGCGCCAAGCACCGCGGAAAGAAAACCGCCCTCGCCCGCTTTCATCAAAGCATCTGGTGGAATTGGCTCACCAACAGCAATCTGACGGCGCACCACAGCACCTGCAAATTCCTCAAGTTTCACCGTGTTATCATATTGATAATTCGCCTCATCAGCTTCCGTTTTATTGGCTGGCGCGTCCGCCCAGTCCAAGTCCTGCGCCACTTGCACAAACTCACCACTAGACAAAGCCCGCTTGGCAACCAAAATCTTTGGCGCGGCAGGCGCAGCTTCTACCACCACTGGTGCTTGCGTAAAATAAGAACGCAAAGACATCGCGGTAAAACCGACGATTAACGCAGCAATCACAATAACAATTGCACGACTGGACATTATCTGAAACCTATCTTAAATATTCACTACACTTTACCATATCATCTGCGACTATATTTCGCATGAATTAATAAAGCGTTAAAGCAAGCAACAAACCAGTGATATAAAAACAACATTAGGCAGAAAAATCTATGGAAACGACATCAAAACCATTATCCCTCGTAGAATTTCGCAAACGCCGCCCAAAGTTGCGTAATGTTGATAAAGAATTTCGCACACAAATGGGCAGGCTGGATAAATTCGCAGTGTGGATTACGCGGCGCATCGGAACTATTGGTTTTTTTATCCTGATTTTTGTATGGACGGTGCTATGGCTGGGCTGGAATTTGCTCGCACCAAAAGAGCTGCAATTTGACCCGCCGACGGGCTTTGTTTTTTGGCTGTTTATTTCCAATATGGTGCAGATTTTTCTTATGCCGCTGATTATGGTCGGTCAGAATATAGAAAGCCGCAGCGCACAAGCCCGCGCCGAGCATGATTTAGAGGTGAATATCAAAGCCGAACAGGAAATTGAGGTAATCCTCAACCATCTTGAATATCAACAAGGCTTGCTGCTAGAGATGATGAAAAAGCTGGAAAAGAATTAAGCGCATTTTCATTGAATATAGAGGAAAAACTGCTATCTAACTAACCTTCCGATTAACAAACAACTGATTTATACAAAGATTTATGACCGATATACGCACACTCGCCGCCAGCAGCAACGCTTGGCCGTTTCAAGAAGCTCTTGCCATCGCCGAGCGCTATAAAAACGCATCGCCAGAGAAGGGCTTCGTACTGTTTGAAACTGGCTATGGGCCAAGCGGCTTGCCGCATATCGGAACATTCGGCGAGGTGGCGCGAACCACCATGGTGCGCCGCGCTTTTGAGGCAATTTCTGACATTCCCACCAAGCTGATTTGCTTTTCTGATGATATGGACGGGCTACGCAAAGTGCCAGATAATCTGCCTAATGCGGAGATGATAAAGGCGAATCTGGGCAAGCCACTGACCAGCGTACCAGACCCGTTTGGAACGCACGAAAGCTTCGGGCATCACATGAATGCAAGGCTTCGGGCATTTCTTGACCATTTCGGTTTTGATTATGAGTTCAAAAGCTCCACGGAAACTTATAAATCTGGCGAGTTTGACCACGCGCTGCTTGCGCTGCTTGATAAATATGAGCAAGTTATGGAAGTTATGCTGCCCACGCTCGGCGAAGAACGCCAACAAACTTACAGCCCATTCCTGCCTGTTTCACCGCGTTCAGGCAAGGTTTTGCTCGCCAAGGTTTTTGAAGTGAACAAAAGCAAAGGCACGATAATTTACGAAGAAGAGGACGGCAGCCGCGAGGAAGTTCCCGTTACTGGCGGGCATTGCAAGCTGCAATGGAAACCCGACATGGGGATGCGCTGGGCGGCACTCGGCGTGGATTACGAGATGTACGGCAAAGACCATCTGGCATCCGCTGAGCTATATAGTGCGATTTGCAAAATCGCGGGCGGCAACCCGCCAAATCAATATATGTATGAGCTATTTTTGGATGATAAAGGGCAGAAAATCTCCAAATCCAAAGGTAATGGACTGACCATTGACGAATGGCTGCGCTATGCACCGCAGGAGTCTTTAAGCCTCTATATGTTCCAATCACCACGCAAGGCGAAACGGCTTTATTTTGATGTGATTCCCAAAGCGGTTGATGAATATCAAACCTATCTGGAAAAATTCGCAAAAGAAGAAGGCGTGGCGCGGCTGAACAACCCTGTGTATCACATCCACGGCGGCAATCCGCCCGCACCAGAGGGCGTTCCTAGCTTCAACCTGCTGCTCAACCTCGCCAGCGTTTCTGGCGCGGAAGATGCTAAAACTCTGTGGGGCTATATCCGCCACACTATGCCGCAATTCAGCCCAGAAACTCATCCGTTCTTGGATAAGCTAGCGGCGGGTGCGGTGAATTATTACCATGATTTTGTGAAGCCAACCCGCAAATTCAGAAAGCCAACTGAATTGGAAGCGAAAGCACTTAGTCAGTTAGCTGACTATCTGGAATCCGCACCCGACACAGCAACGGCGGACGAGCTGCAAACCCAGATTTATGAAATCGGCAAAACCAACCCATTCCCAGAACTTAAAGCATGGTTTTCCGCGCTTTATGAAACCCTTCTCGGACAACCGCAAGGGCCAAGATTCGGCTCATTCGTGAAACTTTATGGGCGGATGGATACTGTGCAACTAATCCGCAAACTACTTTTGCAAGTGTAATAATACCCAAAGCAGTTCAAGATGCGGCTAGGCAAGCTAGGCGAAGTGTACACTATAGTACATGAGCCGACGCTTAACAACGCCGCAGCTTGAAATGAGAAGGGTATAATACATAAAATTTTGTGTTATTCCTTAATTGACAATAAAAAATAGTGGTATATTTTGCTCGCAACTTGATGTATATTAAAATACATTAACACAGCAACCAATGGCGAAGCAATTTATGACCGATAATGAAGAGAATATCATACCCGACGAAACACTGAAAGCTAGAACAGTAGAAGACTGGATACCCCTTCTCCCCAGAGGCTTCAACAAGCTGCAAGACCAGCTTGACGATATGGCGCGGTGGTATTTGCTGCAACACCCAGATTTTGTAACAACCGCGCAAAGCAAAGATCCCGCGATAAAAGACAAAACACTAGAAGACGCAAAGGAAGAATTGCTTTCCTACCCTTGGGTGGCGGCGATTGCAGCGCATGAGGTGGCACATTTTTTATACACTCAAAACACCAATTCTAGCAGGATTGAAGCAAGGCGCATCGCTGAAGCCGCCAAGTCACGCTCAGGAATTGACATTCACCCTGGAACTCAAATTGGCGAAAATTGCTTCATTGACCACGGAACGGCGGATGTTATCGGCGAAACGGCAACCATTGGCAACAACACCTTGATTTATCACAATGTCACTCTCGGTGCATATAAATCAACAAAACCAGAAAACCGCCATCCAAAAATTGGTGACAATTGCACTATTTCCACGGGAACAAATATCTTAGGCAGTGTAAAAGTCGGCAATGGGGTGCGGATTGGGCCGAATGCTGTAATCTGTGGTGATGATGTTGTTATTGGCGACAAAGTAAAAATAAAAACGCGAGCAAGAATAATGGAGGGCAATAAAATTGCTGACAAAGTTACAATTGGCGAAGGTGCGGTTGTTCCAGAAAATATGGGAATAATTGATTTTGATGTTCCCGCCGACAGCATAGTTATTAAGGATGGCGATAAACTAAAAACGGCATCATTGGCAGAGCATGATAATTTACTAAAAAGTTTTTTTAACTCATTAGAAAACCTCGCTAAAAAAGCTGGTTTCTCATTATAAATTACTTAATATTAAATGCAAACCTCCCTTTTTGATTTCCACCTCCCGCCAGAGCGCATCGCTAGCGAACCAGCAAACCCGCGCGATAGCTCGCGCATGTTGGTGGTGGGTGAGGAAATTTATGACCAGAAAATCAGCGATTTGCTCGCTCATTTGCTTGCTGGCGATGTTCTCGTTTTTAACGACACCAAGGTAATCCCCGCCCGCCTGCTCGGAAAACGCGGAGCGGCGAAGATAGAAATTTTGCTGCATAAGAAAGCATCCCTCACCCCGCGACATATATGTCGCGCCTCGTCCCAAAGGGAGAGGGAATTTTTAGTATGGCAATGCTTCGCCAAACCCGCCAAAAAACTGCGCGTGGGCGAGGTGGTGGAGTTCGCGGATGATTTTAAGGCGGAAGTGGTGGGCAAGGAAGAAGACGGGCAGGTGTTGCTTAAATTTGCCGAAAGCGACAGCGAGTTTTACCAAAAACTGGAAAAATATGGCGCGATGCCGCTGCCGCCATATATTGAAAAAATCCGCAAGGCAGGCGTGCAGGATAATAAAACCTATCAAACGGTCTATGCAAAACAAGCTGGCTCAGTCGCCGCGCCGACGGCTGGCTTGCATTTTACGGATGAATTACTGGCAAAAATTGACGCGCTCGGCGTTAAGCGTGTGCATGTCACGCTGCATGTGGGAGGCGGAACATTTTTGCCCGTGAAGGTGGAAAACACCGCCGACCACAAAATGCACAGCGAATATGCCGAGATTTCAGCAGAAGCAGCGACAGCGATAAACGCAGCGCGGGCAGCGGGCGGGCGCGTCATCGCCGTTGGCACAACCAGCGTGCGTACGCTGGAAAGCGCGGCGGACGCGGCGGGAAACCTAAAAGAATTCGCGGACGAAACCAATATTTTTATAACGCCGAGCTATAAATTCAAAATCGTGGATATGATGCTCACCAATTTTCATCTCCCAAAATCTACATTATTTATGCTGGTTTGCGCTTTTTCAGGGCTAGAGAAGATGAAGCTGGCATACGCCCACGCCATCGCCAATAATTACCGCTTTTATTCGTATGGCGACGCTTGTTTGTTGCTTCCTACTTCTCCGCCTTTTTCACGAAATCAATGCCCTACTGTTTGACCATTGCTAGCAGCATCATTTTTTATGTTTAATTTATTCAAAGCGCCATGCGGCACTACAATTTCTGTAAAGCAAACAGTTTTTTGTAGTTGTGTGTCGTACAAATGGTTTGCATTCACAGATTCTTTTTTCATATTTGCTATAATTTCTGGCAAATTCTTAATTTCTTCATCTGTCAAATGTCTGGACTTTCCACCATTAACCCAATCCCATTTAATAGGATGTTCCTTATCGCTTAAATTTTTGTAGATAGCACCTGATGCAATACTGACATTTGCCGCCCCTCCTCTCAACTGTGTAGTAGGGATATGTTCAATCAGCACATTTTCACCATCATTATATGTTATGGTTCTTTCTTTTGCTAATGCACCTTCTTTCATAAGCCTATCAACCTCCCGTGCCTGCTCACGAGCCATAATCTGATCTAGTAGCTCTTTATATTCTTTCGTGAAAGAACCTTCAGCATTTTCCTTTACATTTAATAGAGCGGCTTTTAGCATCTGATCTTGTTCTAATTCTGGGCGAGCCTTTAATAGTTCTAAAATTGACTTACTATGCTTCTCCCTGCCAAAATAACCTTCTAAAAAATCTATCGAATGATAAGCATTGCTTGAAAGCTCTCTTTCTATATCCTCTACTTTAACAGATACCGCAAATTTTTTCTGCCTATTAAGTTTTTTCCATTCATCCGAGCCAATTTTTGAACCAGAATCAATAAAGTCGTCTTCAAACTTATATAATTTCCAAATTATTGGGTATGAATCTGCTATTTTTTGCATTTCTTTTTTATTAATATCAGATTCAGAGGGGGTTTTGTTATAAGGAAATTTTTTAATTAAATTTGCTTTTTCCTCATCAGTGGCTACCTTAATATACTGCTCTATTACCTCACGCGGAATAGCATGAAAGGCGTATCTACGCGATATAGCATTAGCACTATCTCCTATATTGACTTTATATAACAAATCCACATCAGTGGTATATTCATAAAGCTTAATTACATCATCGCCAGCAACAAGACCTCGAATAAAATCTTGCGTCATTCCTTCACTTTCCAGTGCTTTATCAATTACTTGATCTGGCGTTAAATTAATCTCTATAGATTCTGGAATGGAAAGCCCCATAAAATCCTCCGCCTACTTCTCCGCTTTTTTCACGAAATCAACGATAATTGGCACGACATGCTCGCGGAATTTGCGTCCGTTGAAAATACCATAATGCCCAACGCCTTTTTGGATATATTGTTTGCGCATATTGGCAGGTAGGTTTTTGCAGAGTTTTTGCGCTGCTTCGGTCTGTCCAACGCCTGAAATATCGTCTAGCTCACCTTCCAAAGTTAGCAAGGCGGTTTTGGTGATTAACTCAGGTTTTACGCGCTTTCCGTTATACATAAACTCACCTTTTGGCAGCAAATGGCGTTGGAAAACTTGGTCAATACAATCCAGATAAAACTCGGCTGGTAAATCGGCAACCGACAAATATTCATCATAAAATTTCTTATGTGCAGCAGCGGATTCGCCGTCACCCACCACCAGATGTTTATATAAATCCTTATGCGCGGTGATATGCCTGTCCAAATTCAGCGTCATAAAGCCCGTAAGCTGCAAAAATCCAGGATAAACGCGGCGCATAAAGCCCGCATAATTAACAGGAACGCGGGTTATAACATTTTGTTCAAACCACGAAATTGGTTTTTTAGTTGCGGCTTCATTCACCTTGGTTGGGTTCACCCGCGTGTCAATCGGCCCGCCGATGAGCGTCATAGACAGCGGAGTTTTCGGGTCTTTGCTCTCATTCATTACCGCCGCCGCCACCATAACAGGTACAGAAGGCTGGCACACCGCCATCAAATGCACATTGGGAATCATGCGCGTGAATTCAATGGTGTAATCAATATAATCCTCGAGGTTGAAATCGCCGTAATCGGTTGAAACATGCCGCGCATCCAACCAATCGGTGATATAAACATCGAGGAATGGCAACAAAGCCTCCACCGTGCCGCGCAGCAAAGTCGCGTGATGCCCAGACATCGGCGCAACGAGCAATAGTTTTGGTTGTGCCTTACCATTGGCTTTTTTGAAGTGCAGCAATCGGCAAAACGGCATTTCCGCCACTACTTCTTCAGTTATTTTGACATCTTTGCCATCAACTTTGGTGTGTTTTATGCCGAATTCGGGCTTGGCATAGCGTTTTGTCATGCGCTCCAGCACCTCCGCCGCCGCCGCTGCGTGGCGACCATAGCCAGTGTACGACATCGGGCTGAACGGGTGGCGCATCAAAGCCGCCGTGGCACTCGCCAACATATTTATCGGGGTCATCGCCACATGCTGCATCTCGTGCATGTGATAAAGATGGCTCTGTTCGCGCATGTTAATCATAGAATTTATCCTTTGTTCCAAATATGAATATAGGTGCTTCATGAGGTAATTATAAGCCCAGTAAAGTGAATAAATCGTTAAGTTTTAAGCAAATGCAATATGAAACCTATAAATATCAATAGTCTGTTGTATTTTTGCACGAAGCTGTTATTAAGCGGCTCATGAAATCTGGAAATTCCATACATAATCTGCCGCTGCGCCCAAAGGGGAAAATTCGCTCTTTGCGCCCGCTATTGCGCTATCTGCGCCCATATCGGCTTCAGGTTTTTGCCGCGCTTATCGCCCTTATTTTCGCTTCTAGCGCGGTTCTGGGCATGGGGGCGGGACTGCGCTATCTGGTGGATAATGGGCTTAGCAAAGGCAATCTGGAGCTACTCAATCAAGCCTTTGGCATATTATTAGTGGTGACGGCACTCCTCGCAGTTGCTTCATACTCACGGTTTTTCCTTGTGGCGTGGCTTGGTGAGCGCGTAGTTGCTGATATTCGCCGCGATATTTATCGGCATTTGCTGGAGATGCACATTGGATACTTTGAAACCACGCGCACGGGCGAACTGCTTTCGCGCCTGACCACCGACACCACGCTGATTCAAACGGTTATTGGCGGCTCTATCTCGGTTGCTGTTCGCAATACTTTGCTTTTTTTCGGCGGTTTTGCCTTGCTGATGATGACCAGCTCGCGCCTGACCAGCTATTTATTCCTGATGGTGCCTGTTGTTATCGTGCCGATTATTATCATCGGGCGCAAGGTGCGAATGCAAGGGCGCGGGGCGCAAGAACGAGTGGCGGATATCAGCGCACATGCCGAGGAAACCCTAAACGCCATCCGCAGCGTTCAGTCGCTGACCCTTGAGGGCTATGAAAAAACGCAGTTTGACCAATATGTTGGCAAAGCTCTACAAACCGCCTACACCCGCATAAAAACCCGCGCTTTCCTAACTGGTTTGGTGATTTTCCTTGTATTCGGCGCGATTACCACGGTTTTATGGATTGGCGGGCATGATGTTCTGGCGGGGGATATGACGGGCGGCGAGCTGTCGGCCTTTGTGTTTTATTCGGTGGTGGTGGCGGGCGCAGTCGGCGCAATTTCGGAAGTGGCGGCGGATTTACAGCGGGCGGCGGGTGCTGGCGAGCGCTTAAGCGAACTACTCTCCATCCAATCAGGAATCAGCTCGCCAGAGGACAATGGGCAAGTGGTGATTAATGAGGCTAATATTGACTTTGATAGTGTTTCATTCCGCTATCCAACCCGCCCAGAAACCTCGGCAATTGCCGATTTCTCAATAAAAGTTGCGGCGGGGAAAACTATCGCCCTCGTTGGGCATTCTGGGGCGGGGAAAACCACGATTTTCCAACTATTACTGCGCTTTTATGACCCGACTTCGGGGCGCATCCGCATAAACGGCGTTGATATGCGCGAAATACCGCTTGGCGTGCTGCGCGGCGCGGTGGGCATCGTCCCGCAAGATCCTGTTATCTTCTCCACCACCGCCCGCGAGAATATCCGCCTTGGCAATATAACCGCAAGCGACGAACAGATTGAAGCAGCCGCAAAAGCCGCTGCCGCTTGGGAATTTATTGAAAAATTACCGCAAGGGCTGGACACTCACCTCGGCGAAAAGGGCATCCAACTATCAGGCGGGCAACGCCAGCGCATC
>SXRF01000047.1 GCA_005792635.1 Rickettsiales bacterium | reverse complement strand
GGTGGTGGTGGATGATCACGACATGGGCATAACCCATATTATCCGCGGGGATGACCATCATACCAATTCTTTCCGCCAATCGCTTATTTATGACGCTATGGGTTGGCAAGTGCCAGAATTCGCCCATATTCCCCTTATTCACGGGGCGGATGGCGCGAAACTTTCCAAACGCCACGGCGCACTCGGCGTGGATGAGTATCGCAAGATGGGCTATCTGCCTGAGGCTTTGCGAAATTACCTGCTCCGCCTTGGCTGGGCGCATGGTGATGATGAAATTATTAGCACCGAGCAAGCGATTGAGTGGTTCGGGTTGGAAAATATCGGCAAATCCCCGTCGCGTTTTGATTTTGTGAAGCTGGAAAACCTGAACGGACATTATATCCGCGAGGCGGATGATGCGCGGCTGGTGGATTTGGTGGTGGAAAGTGGCGGGTGGATGGTTAGTGGTGAACAAAGAAATATATTGCTCCGCGCCATGAACGGCTTAAAACAACGCGCGAAAACCATTGTGGAACTGGCGGAAAATGCCGAGTTTTATATTGCCCCGCGTCCGATTAAACTCGATGAAAAAGCAAGTGCGGTGATAGAAAAAGGCGGGCGCGAAATCATCGTGGGAATTCTGCCCGAGCTGGAAAATTGCACTGACTGGACGCATGACACCTTGCAAATAATCTGCAAAAATTATGGTGAAAAAATCGGTCAGAAACTGGGCAATATCGCGCAACCACTCCGCAGCGCAATCACAGGCAAAACCACCTCTCCAAGTATGTTTGAGGTGATGGAAATCCTAGGGCAACAAGAAACTACCCAGCGTTTGAATGATGTGTGTTAATGGTTTGTAGTACAATCAAAAATCAGGGCTATACAAAATGGAGACAATAGAATGGCAAAGCAAGCAAGCAAGCAAGCAAAAATTTCTTGTTTTGTGGCGGGTTGTCAAGAGAAAAGTTAAAGTAACACTCGGTCGTCATGCCCGCTTCATGCGGGCATCTAGGGCTACAATTTATATCAAAATTTTTTGCTCAAGATCCCCGCGCAAGGCGGGGATGACGACCTCTTGTAAAGCTGGCTTCACCCTAGTTGAACTATCCATAGTCCTCGTAATAATTGGACTTCTGGCGGGTGGGGTTTTGTTGGGAAAAGATTTAATACAAGCGGCGGAGGTGCGCCAGCAAATAAGCCAACTGGAAAAACTTGAAACGGAAATCAACACCTTCAAAATCAAATATAATTGCCTACCAGGGGATTGTTCAAATGCAACAGATTTTTTAGGAACAACTTATGATGGTTATGGCATTTTTAATGGCGATGGAAATGGAATACTTAATAGCCTCAACGGTGGAAATTCTACCTTTGCAGATTGTATGTCCGTAATCCCACATAATTATGCAGTTACAACAAGCTCAACCGAACAAGTGCAACTTTTTCATCATATAAACGCTTCAGGAATTGGCAGCTATTTTAATAAGACTACTCTTACTCCATGGGGTATATTTTTAAATTTACCCCATGATGTTTGGGGAACTTATATGCTGGTGCAATGTTTGAGTGATCCTGCATGGATGGCAATTACTGCTCCTGCTGCTTTTACACATGGAACAGCTATTCTCATCGGGGCAACCGCCGCAGATCCAAATTACCCATATGCGATGGACAGGGTGGCATACAGCATGGCGGGGGCTCCGCTTTTTGGAGGTCAGCCATTACAAATTCCGTCCACAGCTGCTAGAAATATAGATACTAAAATAGATGATGCCATGCCATTAACTGGCAAGGTTGGAGTATTTAACGATTGTAATCGTAACAACCATGCGACAAGTTATGGTCAAATTGCGGATGACTGCAATGTTTCAATGGTCAAGAAATTATGGGAATAGGTGCAGTCCACAAGCCCCACCCAGCGTTTGAGGGATGTGTTACATTTTGACATTATTGAACATTTGTGATACTTTGGTCAGAGAACAACAAGTGAGGGATTATGAGTAGGCTTTCAATAGAAATTCCTGACCATCAACATCAACAAATAAAGGCGATGGCAGCGATTAACGGCTTGAGTTTGAAAGATTATATTCTGGAGCGAACTTTATCGCCAACCGAAGAGCCTTATAGTGATGAGGAATTGGAGGCTTTGGAGCAGTTGAATCAATTTCTTGCACCAAGAATTGCTGAGGTGGAGCGCGGAGAATTTTCTCATGTTTCTATGCAGGATATAATTGATGCGGCTCGTAAAGATCGCGGGATTAAACCATGAAATACCAAATATCGCCAAAAGCTAGGCAAGATTTGGTAGAAATTATGAATTATACAGTTGCCAATTGGGGCGAAGCGCAGGGAAGTAGCTATCTAAATGCTATCTATCAAACTTTTGATAAAATTGCTGGCGGAAATATTTCTTATAAACGAATATTTGAAGGCAATAAAAAAATAAACATTGTTCGTTGTCAGCATCATTATATTTTCTTTGTGTTAAATACAAATCCGATTATTTTTGCCATTCTCCATGAGAAAATGGATTTTATTAGCGCACTTAAAAAAAGGATTTAGTTTTTCTATGAACGCAAAACTAAACATTGTGTAATTTTATGAATGATAAACAAAAAACCATAATTCTGGCGGCGGGTGGCAGTGGCGGGCATATTTTCCCTGCTGAGGCGGTGGCGGAGGTATTGCTGGCGCGTGGTCAGCGCGTGGTTTTGGTCACTGATAAACGCTTTGCCAATTTCAAAACAGGCGCACTTTCGCAGGTGGAAACGCGCACTATCCACACGGGGACTGTTGCTGGTTCGCTATTCAAAAAAATTGCGGGGATAATTTCTTTACTGTTTGGTATTGTGCAAGCGCGGCTGTTGCTTTCACGGCTTAAACCTGCTGTTGTCGTTGGCTTTGGTGGTTATCCTTCGTTTCCCACGCTATTTGCCGCTTCTTGGCTTAAAATTCCCACTATTATTCACGAGCAGAACTCGGTTCTTGGGCGGGCAAATCGCCTGCTGGCTGGGCGGGTTGATCTGCTTGCGACCTCGTTTCCCGCTACTTTGATGATTGAGGAAAAAGATAAGGCGAAGGTGGTGGTTATTGGCAATCCAGTTCGCGCTAGTGTTCGTGCGTTGCGCTTTGTGCCATATTCCAGCATCGCTGATGATGGCAAGGTGAATATTCTGGTGACGGGCGGTAGCCAAGGGGCGAGCGTGTTCAGCCAAGTTGTTCCCGCCGCAATTTCGCTATTGCCGCAGAATTTGCGGGCGCGTATTCGCATTGACCAGCAATGCCGCGCTAGCGATGTGGAAGCGACTAAGGCGGCGTATGATGAGATAAAAATAAACGCTGATATTGCTGCGTTTTTCACAGATATTCCCGCCCGTCTTGCTGGCGCACATCTGGTGATTGCGCGGTCGGGCGCGTCCACCGTGTTTGAGCTGGCGGCGGCTGGCAGGCCAGCGATTTTAGTGCCGCTGCCTACCTCAATGGATAACCACCAATATCACAACGCCAGCGCGTTTGAAGAAGTTGGCGGAGGTTGGCTTATGGCGCAGGATGGTTTTACCGCCGCCTCACTCGCCGCCCGACTTGAAGCCTTCATCACCGCGCCAGAAACCTTGAGCAAAGCAGCGGAAAACGCCAAAAAACTAGGAGAAGGCAACTCAGCGGAAGTGCTGGCGGATAGTATTAGGTTCTACCAATAAATTCTACTATAGCTTGCTGCAAATGGCAGTTTTCTGCGCTTCCGTTGCTCATGTACTTAGTGTACACTCCGCTACGGTTCTCGGAAACCACCATTTTCGCTTGCGCTCTAGCGAATTTCTGGGCAGAACCTATGAAGCTCGCCGAATAAATCTTATGGTGGTTTTCTTCTATCTGCCTTTGCGTTTGTCGCGTGGATCTTCAAATTCAAATAGTTTTTTATCTATTTCATCTCCAAATTTTGCGTTGCTAAGCGCGACATCGGTCACTTGCCCGCTAGCATCGGTAACTAGCATTTTGCGAAGCGCAAGTGGGCTATCGGAAAACTCCAGAACAATGTTCCCATCGCTAGGTTTTTCACGCTGAGCAACGCCGATTTTAACCATGCCAGCATCCTCAGAAAATGAAGTAATTCCAACCGCATTTTTGCTGTTATTATCGTTAAATTTTATTTTTTCCTGCGCCAGAAAGCCAATCAAGGTTGAGCCAATCGGAATATAGCTAACCTGCTCTAGCTCGCTATCGTAATAGACTAGCTGCGAACCATTTGCCACCATAAGAATCGGCGTTGGCGGTTTATATTCCCAGCGCATTTTATTCGGACGGCTTAAATAAAATTTCCCGCTAGACAGGCTGCCATCGGGCGCGGACTGGGTAAAATCCGAAGTTATGGTGGTGATACGGCTTAGATATTCCTCCACCCATTTTATAGTGGATTTATGCGCGGAAATCTCTTCCGCAGATAGAAACTTCACCGCCGATTTATCAACAGCAGCAAAGGCGGGTAATGCCATGAAAAACATGGATATAAACAGTAATATTTTTTTTGTCATAATGTAATACTTTCTTTTTATTCTTCTCTTACCACCATACAATTTCTAAAAAACATAGAAAAAGCCTATTGTTTGTCACCCCGCTTTTATAACAAAAAAACTTTGGGGGTCTGGTTAAAAACAAGAGAAAAGCTTAGCTTTTCTTCCAAGATGCCGTGACAAGCAAGGCATGACAATAAATTGTCGGGTGGTAAGATAATTAACATAGTAATCTTGACATTTTTCATATATTTCCCATATCTATAACCATGGACTGTAGTCTACAGCATTATAACAGGTTTGAAAACTATATGACTAACGAAAACACAGAAAAAAACACAGAAAAATTGCAATTTAATGCGGAAATCAGCAAAGTTTTACAGCTGATGATACATTCGCTTTACACCAATAAGGATATTTTCCTGCGCGAGTTGGTTTCCAATGCTTCGGATGCGTGCGACAAGCTGCGCTACGCCGCGCTTACCGAGCCTAGCCTTGTGGGTGGGGATGCCAATTTTGCCATCACTCTGGAGCTTAATAAAGAGGAGCGCACTCTTACCATAACCGATAACGGCGTGGGCATGAGCCGCGACGAGCTAATCGCCAATCTCGGCACAATCGCTAAGTCTGGCACGCAGGAATTCGCTAAAATGCTGACGGGCGATGCCAAAAAGGACATGCCGCTAATTGGGCAGTTTGGTGTTGGGTTTTACGCTAGTTTCATGGTGGCGGATAGGGTGAGTGTTGTTTCCACAAAGGCGGGAACGGCGGAAAGCCACAAATGGGAATCTGAAGGCACGGGCGAATTCACCGTTTCCACCGCGCTATCCGCGCCACGAGGCACGAGTATTACGCTGCATTTGAAAAAAGATGCGGATGATTATCTTGAGCCGTTCCGCCTGCGCCATATTGTCAGCACTTATTCCGACCATATTTCCTTCCCGATTTTTCTGGTGGGGGAGGGTGGCGAGCGCGAGCAAATCAACAGCGCATCGGCTCTGTGGACGCGCAGCAAAAACGATATAACGCCAGAGCAATATAACGAGTTTTATCACCATGTGGCGCATTCATTTGACGAGCCGTTCCTAACCCTCCACCACAAGGCAGAGGGCAAGCTGGAATATACTTCCTTGCTCTTCGTGCCGACCAATAAACCGATTGATTTATTCCATCCCGACCGCAAAACCCGCGTGAAGCTTTATGTAAAGCGCGTGTTCATCACCGAGGAACATGCCGACCTCGTGCCAGCATATTTGCGTTTTGTGCGTGGTGTGGTGGATAGCGAGGATTTGCCGCTGAATATCAGCCGTGAAACGCTGCAACATAACCCGATGCTCGCCAAAATAAAAGACGCGGTGACCAAAAAAATCCTCTCCGAACTGAAGAAAAAAGCGGAAATTGACGAGGCTGGTTATAAAGAATTCTGGAAGAATTTTGGCGCGGCTTTGAAAGAAGGTCTGTGCGAAGCCACCAGCCCGCGCGAGGCGATTTTGGAAGTATGTCGTTTTAATTCTACCAACACCAACACCAACACTGACACCGACACTGTCACAAGTTTAGACGCTTATGTTTCGCGCATGAAGGCAGGGCAGGAAAATATCTTTTACCTAACAGGTGAAAATTTGACTGCACTTCGTAGCAGTCCGCAGCTGGAGGGTTTTGCCGCCCGCGGTATTGAAGTGTTGCTGCTTGCCGACCATGTGGATGATTTTTGGGTTAATGTGGTGCATGAATATAAAGGTAAAAAGCTGAAATCCGTCACCCGCAGCGACATTGATTTAGACGCAATCGCGCCTGCACCAGCCACAGAAAATGCCGACAAAAAAGACGAGCAAAAAGGCGATTTTGCAGCACTTTGTGAGCGCATAAAAAATATTTTGGGCGATAGCGTTAGCGAAGTCCGCACCACCAATAAACTTGGGCAAAGCGCAGTTTGCCTAGCAACGCTTGAAGGCGCGATGGATTTCCGCCTTGAACGCTTTCTGATAGAGCAAAAGCAAATCGCCGCCGCCGCTGCGAAAATATTGGAAATAAACCCCAGCCACCCGATTATCAAAAGCCTAGCGGCAAAGCCAGAGGGGAATATAGACGATGTCGTTTGGTTGCTGTTTGACCAAGCGCGGATATTGGAGGGCGAGGAGCTGTCCGACCCCGCCGCCTTCACCCGCCGCCTGCAAGGCTTTGTGGAAAAGAGTTTAGCTGCATGAAAAAAGAAAAATTAACACAGCTTGGTAAAAACACGCCGCTTCCGACCTCGCCAGACAGTGCGGTGCTTGAAAAGGTGAAAAATCCGCACAAGGGCGCGGCGGGGTATTGTGTGCGCTTTTCCTGCCCTGAATTTACCTCAATCTGTCCGATTACTGGGCAGCCAGATTTCGCGCATTTGGTGATTGATTATGTTCCGAAGGATTATCTGGTGGAGAGCAAATCGCTAAAGCTTTTCCTCGGCTCATTTCGCAATCACGGCGCGTTTCATGAGGATTGTACAGTGGCAATTGCCCTGCGCTTGGTGGCGGAAATCAAGCCTGTTTGGCTGCGGATTGGCGGCTATTGGTATCCGCGGGGCGGCATTCCTATTGATGTTTTCTATCAAACTGGTGATGCACCCAAAGGCGTGTGGATACCAGCGCAAGGGGTGGAAAACTATCGCGGACGCGGCTAGAGGCTAGGTTTTGCTGTCCAGCTCACCAACAATATCCTCAAAATCATTGGCTTCGCGGAAATCGCGGTACACCGAGGCAAAACGGATATAAGCAACGCTATCCACTTTTTTAAGCTCGTCCATCACTGTTTTGCCGATTAGCGAAGTTGGAATTTCATTCTCGCCAAGACTTTCCAATTTTTGCGTGATGCGGGTTACTAGTTGCTCGAGCTGTTCCGCACTAACTGGGCGTTTGCGTATGGCAATGCCGATGGAATGCGCGAGCTTGTCGCGGTCAAACATCCTGCGCTCGCCATTCTTTTTTACCACAGTGAGTTCGCGCAGTTGCACGCGCTCAAAGGTGGTGAAGCGCGAATTGCACTCAGGGCAAAACCGCCGCCTGCGGATGGTTAGTCCATCATCGCTCGGGCGCGAATCCTTCACCTGTGTATCAAGATGTCCGCAAAATGGGCATTTCATTTTTTTGTCCCTATATTTCTTAATTATGTCATACCGCCGCAGGGCGGTATCCATGCCATGCAAAGCGCATTAACCAACAATAATATCTTCATATAAATCTTTCCAATTAGGATTCATACCAATTATTTGCCGCAATTTCCAATTCCTATTCCATTCTTTCATTTGCTTTTCACGGAAAATAGCATCGTCAATTCGTTCGTGTATTTCATAATAAACCAAGCGTGTTAAACCATATCGTTTTGTAAAACCTTCTATCTTTTTCTCTTTATGTTCAAAAACTCTTTTTATCAAATCACTTGTTACGCCAATATATAAAGTTCCAAATGGTTTGTTGGTCATAATATAAACATAACCGTTTTTCATATATGGCTAGGCATGGATACCGCCCTGCGGCGGTATGACGGAGTAAAATAATTTCTGTAAAACAAAACCCATTATTTACCTATCTCTGATCCAACCCCTTATAAATCGGGAATTTTTGGCATAGTTCAAGCACTTGTGCGCGGACTTTGGCTTCGGTTATGCTGTTGTCGCTGCCCGCCGCGAGACCGTCCAGCACATCGCCGATGAGGTTGCCGATTTGTTTGAATTCAGCAACGCCAAAGCCGCGAGTTGTACCCGCTGGTGTGCCGAGGCGGATGCCAGAGGTTACGAATGGTTTTTCTGGGTCAAAAGGAATAGCATTTTTATTGCAGGTAAGCCCTGCGCGTTCCAAGCTTTCTTCGGCGGCTTTGCCTGTCAGCTTTTTCGGGCGCAAATCAACCAGCATCAAGTGCGAATCCGTACCGCCAGTTACAATGTCAACCCCGCGCTCAACCAGCGTTGCCGCTAGCGTGCGAGCATTGTCCAGAACAGCTTTTCCATATTCCTTGAAAGATGGTTGCAACGCTTCGCCAAAAGCCACGGCTTTACCCGCAATAACATGCATCAGCGGCCCGCCCTGCGCCCCCGGAAATATCGCGGAATTAAATTTTTTTGCCAGTTCTTCGTCGTTAGTTAAAATCATCCCGCCGCGAGGGCCACGCAGGGTTTTGTGGGTGGTGGTGGTCGCCACATGCGCGTGTGGGAATGGGTTGGGATATACGCCAGCAGCGATTAAGCCAGCATAATGCGCCATATCCACCATGAAAATCGCGCCCACGCTATCAGCAATTGCGCGGAAACGGGCAAAATCAATCACGCGCGGATATGCCGAGCCACCCGCGATAATCAGCTTTGGGTTATGTTCTTTTGCAAGGCGTTCCACCTCGTCATAGTCAATCAGCGCGGTATCCTGCCGCACGCCATATTGCACAGCGTTGAACCATTTACCCGACATGTTCGGCGCAGCACCATGCGTCAAATGCCCACCAGCCGCTAGCGACATGCCAAGGAAAGTATCATTCGGTTTGAGCAGCGCAAGGAAGACACCCTGATTCGCCTGCGAGCCAGAGTTTGGCTGCACATTGGCGAATTTACAGCCGAAAAGTTGGCAAGCTCGGTCAATGGCGATTTGCTCCACCTTGTCCACAAATTCGCAGCCACCATAATAGCGTTTATGCGGATAGCCCTCGGCGTATTTATTGGTCAGCACCGAACCCTGAGCGCGAAGCACAGCGCGGCTCACGATATTTTCCGAAGCAATAAGCTCAATGCCATTTTGCTGGCGGTCAAGCTCTTCTTCCATAGCTGCAAAAACGCTCGCGTCCACAGTGGCAAGGTCGGCATCAAAAAAACTATTTTTCATTTCAGTTTCCATTTTTAAATTGGTTTTCTGGGCGGTGTTGTTCATTGTTTCCTCTTTACATACATTGATAATTTTTCCACTCGTGCGCTGTGTCTGCCGCCTTCAAACTCGGTGGTGATGAATTTTTTGACGCAGTCCTTCGCGGTTTCAATGCCGATAATCCGCGCACCGAGGCACAGAACATTCGCGTCATTATGCTGGCGCGAAAGGCTGGCGGTCAACCCATCATGGCAAAGCGCGGCGCGGACAGGGCGGTGGCGGTTGACGGCGATGCTCATGCCGATGCCCGAACCGCAAATAAGAACGCCCTTACAGCCGTTATTTATCACAATCCACTTCGCCATCGCCTCGGCATAGTCAGGGTAATCAACGGACTGCGTGTTGTGCGTGCCAAGATTCGTCACCTCATAGCCAATTTCAGTCAAGAAATCGGCAAGGCATTCCTTCATCTCAAACCCACCATGGTCACTGGCAATGGCTATTTTTTGTTTTTGCATAGTGTTTTATAAGCTGATTGATTGTTGTACATTGTTTATACTATTGTACGCTTGTGCGTAAGATGTTGGATCTTTTCGGAGAAAATCATTATTGCGTGCTTTGATAGGATCAAGCAAATGAGGGCTTTCGTCTTTTTGGCGAACTTTTTCTGCTCCCATAGCCATAGCAAATCGTGCTGCTTGTTCATGACTCAATCCTCTCAACTCGGCATCTAAAAAAGCTGCAATACTAGCATCTCCAGCACCAGTTAAATGAGCAACTTCATCCGTATTGACAATAGGAATCTCCTTATAATCTGTTTCAGTTATCAATATTGCAGGCTTATCTCCCCTTGTTATTAACGCTACTTGCCCATTTTTACAAGGCATAAGATTATTTTGCAAAACATGCTCTGAAAAAGCCTTTTGTACATTTTCAACAATAGTCTTCATATCCTTTTGCATATCCTTTTCTGATGTAAGGCGAGGATTTCCAAGTTCATAAATGCGACAAAATTCAGAATCATTACCAACTATTATGTTAGAGCTTTTGAACAAATCCCTAAAAGTGGCGCAATCATCATGACCATAGCTAGCGTGAACAGGGAGAGCCAACACCATTTCTTTTCCATGCTCCCAGCGCAAACGCAGAATATCATCAATAAATGGTTTTCCGAATTTTTCAATCAGAGAGCCTGCTAGATACACAATATCAGATTTAGCAATGCTTGTTTCAAGAAGTTTTGGATCGTTTTTTAGAGTTTCTTGTAAAGCCTCTGCCTCCGTTCCTGCATGGGTTACAACTATGTCGTGAGAGCCAGTTGTTTTCATAATATGAGAAACTGCACTATATTCTGGTATAGAGGCAGGCCAGTTAGGCGTGAGATGTTCTATCCCATAATCTTGCAAATATTTTTTTATTAAATTGCCAAATTTATCACTGCCAGTAACCCCCATAAAATCAACTGAAATATTATTGTTAAGTTGTTTTAATGTACTTAAAGTAAGAAGAGTAGAGCCGCCAATTGTTGTTTTTTGTTCATCATGTGTCGCTCCTAACAATCTATCATTTAACTCTTTTGATATACTTTCCCTATGTGCTGGAATCCAGTTTTGCTCCTTTATAATTCCACTTATCGGACAATCACCATCCTGAGGATGATGAAAAATATCGGCCAATAATAAATCAGCAGCAAATATTTTTGTACCTGTATGACCATTTTTTAACTGCCCATTTGATAATGTTGTGCTTTTTTCTTCAACTCGTAGACCGCGCCTTGAAAACTCAAATGCGCCCAAGGTCATTTCCGTATCAGAAGAAATGCCTAATTTTTCTAATATTGCTGGATCTTTAATATAATCACTAGGTTTGAATTTATTTGTCTTAATACTCATATTAGCGACACAAAGAATTACTTGATCTCCAGCTTGGCGAGTAAAGGCAAATATATCGTTTTTAGTTTTAAGAATCTTCATTTCCCCCGCTTGCAGAGCAGGGTTGTTCTGGCGAGCATCAATCAATCGCTTCGTGTAATTCAGCATTGAATTATACTGTTGTTCCTGAATGCTTACAGCAAGTGGTTTATGGCTATCAGGTACTGGTAAGTATGGATTATGCCGCCCATCAATGCCAAATATTGGTGTACGCGCTGGATCTCTGCGTCCATTATCAACATGATCTTGTATCTTATCCTTCGGAATATCTTGATCAAGCCGTGCATCAGGCAAACCCAATTCATCACCCTGATACATACAAACCGAACCAGGTAGTGAAAAATTAAGTGCCATTAGCTGCTTAATAGCCTTGGTTTGTAACTCGCGTGGGCAATTATTTGGCAATAAACTTGGATTAATACGAGAAAAATCATGATTGCTTAAAAAATTACACCGTCCACCATCAGGAAAATAGGCGAGAGACTTGCTAAAGTTATAACGCAACACATCAGCTGACGGATATTGCCAATGCAATCTCTCAACATAGCAGGTATCTAACCCCTTGGTTTGATGGACATAATCTTTAGCAACTTCCATTGCGTCATATCCACCTTTTCTGCCAGCTATAGCCTCTCCTAAGGTTATTTTCTTTCCATGCTCGCTTGGGTGTTCTTTGTTATATTTATCGAACATTGCCCTGATTTCAGCTATATAGTCTATAGTGGAATGCTGACAATTATTATGTTCGTTCCAGAAATCATCATGTCTTTCTGGATCAGAATGTTTCCACTTGTTCTCGTTATTCCACAATGATGGATCGTAATTGGCAAATGGCAAAGCATCAAGGCGCAGTCCATCCACACCTTGATCAAGCCAAAATTCCATTTCTTTCAAAATAGCTTTTCTAACCTGCGGGTCATTTCCGTTTAAGGCAGGTTGGCTATCTGCAAAGTGATGAAGGTAAAATTGTTTGCGCTTTTCATCAAATTTCCACGCTGAACCTGTTTGATCACCAAAAACAGACTTCCAATTATTGGGTGGAATATGATTTCCCTGTGCATCAATTTCTCCATCCGCCCAAACATAATAATTTTCAAATCCAGCTTCACGGTTACGACTTTTTTCAAACCACTCATGCTCATCAGAGGTATGGCACATAACGAAATCAGTATATACCCGCAGCCTCTTTGCATGAGCCTGCTTTACCAATTCCTTAAAATCATTCATTGTGCCAAAATTCTGATCTATCGCTTCATAATCGCTAACCGCATAACCATTGTCACCTTTAATACCATTGGGAGTTTTGAAGAACGGAGAAATCCAAATAGCATCAACCCCCAAGCTTTTTATATAATCCAGCTTTTCAGTAATTCCCTTCAAATCGCCATGTGGAGCGTTTTCAGGCGCATCCTTTGAAATATTAAAAGATCTAGGATAGATCTGATAAATAACTTCAGATTGGCGATTTAATTCTTGTTCAGCTTCCATTTGTTAACATCCAATGCTACAATGCAATTCTTTATATACCTTGCCAGACCAATATTTTTATAACTAAACTGATTGTAAAACAATTAATAAATTATGACAATTGGCACATTTTAATGACTTTTATCGAAACCGTCTTATTCTTTCTTGTTCCTGCCATTGGTGCTGCGATAAATTCGGTGGCGGGTGGCGGGACTTTTCTTACCTTTCCAGTGTTTATCATGTCGGGGCTTACGCCGCTACAAGCCAATGTGATGAGTACCGTCGCCCTCTGGCCAGGGACGATTTCTAGTGGCTATGCTTATAACTCAACAAATTCCCTCT
>SXRF01000046.1 GCA_005792635.1 Rickettsiales bacterium | reverse complement strand
GTGGATGGGTAAATCCGAAATCAAGCTACTATAGAAGGTGAAATTTTAAGGGTGAGCTTTGATGCTAGCTCCATGCTGCTGTTTAAGAGGTACAGTATGAGCCTTAGAGTCACCATCGTCAAGTACACACCCTGCAACCTTTTCTTTTTGAACTTGCATAATAATACCTATTGCATTCTCGGCTCCAATGACATCTGTAACAGTGGCATCCATAAAAGAATCAGGAAGTGGAAAATTAAATTTAAATTTTGGATGTAGGCACTGCATCTTTTCTGTATTGTTGTTTCCCTTAAGTTGTTTGACTCCTTGGTCTGACCTTCCAGCCGATGCTTCGTATTTATCTGCTGCCTCTTTAAGAAAACCAGCCGCACTTTCCCTAGCATAACCAAAGTGGTCAGCAAACTGCTTTTGTAGTTCTGGATCTCTCATGGCTTCAATATATTCCCTTGCTGGCATGTCACCAAAATTTTTGCGTACGGCTTTTGTTTCGAACAAAGCTGTTATTTCACTGCTTGCTCTTTCTTGTGCCTTATCTTTATAGACAGGTTTATATATGTCAGCTTGCTGCTTTATTGCCTCTTCAATTACACCTTTATTATCAACGAGATATTTATTCTTTGCTTCTGTTCTTTTAATAAAATCATCAATTCTTTCTTGTGATATGGTCATAATATACCCCAATTATATCGTTAATAATAACTTGCAAAAACACTCCCAATTGTAAGATGATACCATATATTGTGTAAATAAATTGTGAACTTTTTATGACAATTCACTCTAAAAACAATAATTTTATTAAATTAATTCTAATAAAAAACTATCGGGCTTGGAAGAAGATAACAAGGCGGTGGTGCAGGCGTTGAAAGATTTTATAAATCTTTGATTCCACCCGACAAAAACTTGCGTGGTGAAAAATTGAAATCGCGCTTGGCATCATCATTAAAAAACACCAAATCATCATTCATCCGCCGCGCAATTTCGCCGTTGATATATTTTTTATGGTGCAGTTTGCCATATAAATCCAGCGCGAATGGCAACATGGTGCTGCTCGTGATGCGCGTTTTTTTGCCTAACCCAACGAATATTTTCTCCAGCATTTCGCGGTATGGGATTATTTCATTACCGCTTAAATTATATGATTTGGCGTAAGTCGCTTCATTGTTTAATGCTTGCAGGCTGGCGATGGCTAAATCATCGGCGTGGACAGGCTGGCGGCGACCAAGGGCAGGGGGGTAGACAAACATGCGTCCAAAGCGGCGAATGACGCTGGCAATGGCGGAGATGCTGCCGTCTAGCCCCAAGCCGTAAGTCAAAGTCGGGCGAAAAATACTGTAGCTTATTTTGCATTCCGCGCATTTTTTGGCGACTTCTTCCTCGGCTCGTTGCAGTTTTAGCACTAATTCTTTTTCATAATCATTGTTAGAAAGAATTTTGGTGAAAATAGAGGTGGAGGAAAAAGCAATGATGCGCGTCGCCTCGCTATCTGCCAGCTTTTTAACCACTGGCGGCAACAGCCACAGCGGCGCACAGTGAATTACCGCGTCCACACAATAACCATCCAAGTCAAACTCGCCATCGGCTAAATCTTTCTGCATCCAGCGCAAATGCGGATGCTGGTAAGCTATTTCGCCGCTGCGGTGAATGGCAATTACCGCCGCGCCCGAAGCGATTAAACGGCGCACAACGCAAAGCCCAATCAGGCTGGTTGCACCAGTTACTAGAATAATTTTTTTAGCAAGAGCCTCGCCGCGCAAAGCGTCGCTTGCGCCGATTGCCAGAGCCAGCAGCTTTTTCTCGTTCGCGCTGTATTCGGCTTGCGATTTTTTTCTGGAGCTAAATATAATCTTCCGCAAAGCGCGAATTATAATCACAATATTCAGCAAAAATAACGAGCCAATTACTTGATGTTCGGCAAAGAATTTATTGAAATAAAAAATCAGATTGCGAGCTTCACGCCAGTGCTGCACGGCGGTGTTTTTGTTTGAATTCGCGCTGGGCAGCTCGGTTATTCGCACCTCGGGAACACAAATCACCCGCCCGCCAATTTGCTCCACCCGCAGGCAAAAATCAAGCTCCTCTGCCTGTTCATAAAAACCAACATCCAGCCCGCCAAATTTTTTATAATCACTAGCGCGAATGCACATACAGCAGGCAGAAATATTGGTTACTTCATAGTTTTTGCCATAGTTTTTATTTGTCTCAACTTCATTGTTTTTCGCCAGCCCTAAAAATTCCTTGAAGGCGGATTTTGGCGTGACAACTTGCGTGCGGAAAATATGGGCGGCACTGCCATCCGCTTTTTGCACAAAACCGCTGGTGAGCATGGCTCGTGGCTCGTTTATAAGCGCGGATACTAGGGTTTTGATAGCATCAGGTGGCAGCAAATAATCAGGTTTGAGCAGCAACAAAAACTCGGATGTAGCCTGTTTCGCGCCGATATTTGCGCCGCGAGCATAGCCAATATCGCCATGTCCAGAGATTATTTTAAGCCGCTGGTCGGAGATTGCGCGTTGTTGCAGCCTAGCAATAACATCAGGCGCGTTGCCATTATCAACAATAATAACCTCGGCAAGATTTTGCTGAAAAAGCACACTCTCAATCGTTGCAAAGAGAGCCTCTCCACCTTGCTTGCTAACGATTACAACGCTGCATGAATTCTCATTTGCTGGCACTTAAATAATCACCCCAAATTTTTTGCCGCAAAGTCCCAATTTACCAGCTTGTCAAGGAAAGTGGCAATATAGTCTGGGCGGCGGTTTTGATAGTCCAAATAATAAGCATGTTCCCACACATCACAGGTGAGAAGGGCTTTTTGCCCATGCGCCATCGGCAAATCAGCATTGGCGGTTTTAGTGACTTTCAGCGTGTCACCATCCAGTACCAGCCACGCCCAACCACTGCCAAATTGTGTTGCGCCAGCTTGTTTGAAAGCTTCTTTGAAAGCGTCAAAACTGCCAAAATCCTTGTCAATTTTTTTCGCCAGCTCGCCGCTTGGCAAACCGCCACCATTTGGCTTCATAGAGTTCCAATAAAATGTGTGATTCCAAACCTGCGCCGCATTGTTGAAAATTCCCGCTTTGCCAGCGTCTTTTGCCGATTCCATAATCACTTCTTCAAGGCTTTTTGCGGCAAGCGGCGTGTCCTTCACCAGATTATTGAGATTGGTAACATAAGCCTGATGGTGCTTGTTATAGTGGAAAGAAAAGGTGTTTGCCGAAAGATGCGGCTCAAGCGCGGTTGGTGCGTATGGCAATTCTGGTAGTGTGAACATGATATTATCCTTTTTGTTTAAGAGTTTATCGGCAGCAAACGCAGAGGATGAGAAAAAACCACCAAGTTTCGTAACCACAAAACTGGCGGCAAAATTTTTACATAAATCGCGTCTGGAAATTTCCATATATATTGTGTATTCTCCTTTGATGATATTTTCAACCCCTGAAACTACAGATTATTATTATTCATTGGTACGCGAGCAGCGCAGATATGAATTCTTGGCGGCTATGTTCGCGCCTGTGGCTCTGCGTGATGGTTTAATCGCGCTATATGCGCTTGATATTGAGCTGGCGCATATCCATCATCTCGTAAAAGAGGAAATGATGGGGCATATTCGCTATGCTTGGTGGCAGGAGGCGGTGGAGGATTTGCCCGCAAACGCAAGTAAGCAGCCTGTTTTGCAAGCTTTATCGGCGGCGGGATTTGCGGCTGAAAGCTTGCTGCCGATTGTTGTTGCCTATCGGGAGAGTTTTCCTGAAACGCCAGAAAATAGGGGGGAATTATTGCAAAATGCAGCGAGTGAATATTTACACTCAGCAGGAAAAAAATGGCAAAAAGCAACTAACAAAATCACCCGCCACCGCGCAAAACATGGCAGAAAATTATATAGCTGGCTGTTGGTTAAATTGTTTTTTATTTAGGAGGCTTTGCTTATCTGATTTTTGCTGGGCATTATGCCATTTAGTTCAAGGGTTTTTTCCACAGCAAGGTTTAATTTCGTCCCTATAAAAAATTTTTTAAGATATTCTGTTAGCTCGTTTTTTATTGTACCTAATTTAGAACTTACTTCACTGGCTTTTTGCTTAACAACAAAATTCAAAAAAGCCTCATTTATATTTTTAATGGTGTCAAAACTATTTGGAGCAGTTATGGTTAAAGATGGTTTTGTATCCAGTGTTGCTTCACGGGGGTCTTTTCTTTCAACATTGATACCTTTTTCTTCTAGTGATTTCTCAGCACTACTAACAATATCAGTAAAATCACGATCGTCTGCACCTTCGATTTTGCCACTGTCTATAGTTATTATTAAATTGTTGCCTTCCTTTTTTATAGAAACGCAATCAGCAGCATCTTCTCCATTCCCGCTGAGTACTTGTGCTATTTTTATGGCTGCGTTTTTAATTTCGTCAGAATAATCTCCAGAATAATCTGTTGACATTATTTGCTCTCCTGTTGTTGAAAATCTGTGTTATTGTTAACTGAAAACCACAAAGAGAATAAATAAATTTAATAAATATGGCAAGAAAAACCTGCGTCTATTGACATGATGTTGATAAACAATGATTTTTTAGTGCTTGCTAGATGTGGTGGCAAAATTAAATTTTGCAGGCTCTACAGACCCGCCAATAATTTATCAATATCAGCTTGCGAAGTGCCTTGCCCTGTAAGTTGCGGGCCGTTGAGTAGGTCTTTATCGTCTTTTGGCAAGACAATTTCCTTCGTCCCAGTAGAGCCACTAGAGCCGCTTTCGCTATCACTTGCGATTGGTGGTTCGCTGCCGAATAAATCATTTAATTTGCCAACGCGCTCTTCAATATTGGCAAGGAGGCTGATAACCTTGGTGATGCGCTGCCCTGTTATGTCTTGGAAGGTGCAAGCGTCATAAATCCGCGTGGTCGCGTCTATAATTTGTTGTTCCTTATCACCACCAACGCCGCTGGCTGCGGCTTGCACTGCGTCTGCCGCGTCCATTATGGTGTTGGTCGCCTGTTCGGTGGCTTTTACAACCTCTTCCAAATGCAGCGAAGCATCGGAGATAACCGCCTCGGATTTTTCATTGGTTTGGATGGAAAAAATCTCACCCTTTGCCTCATTTATATATTTGGCGAGGCGGGCAATTTCCTGATGCACAAAATTGTCAACTGCGCCGCTGGCTGGGTTTAGTGATGAAGCCATTTGCATAAAAATTCCTCCTACATCTTCAAGGCTTATTTCGCCTTTTTGTTCACGCGTTGCCACCATACTGGTCAGTAGCGTTCGCCCTAATTTTGATTGCATATCGCTGCTCATGCCATTGCTCCTTGTCTATCTCTAAAACTCGCCAATGACACTTATCATCTTGGTTTTTAGGGTTTCGGCGTTGAATGGTTTAACGATATAGTTGCTAACGCCCGCCTGTTTCGCCGCAATCACATTTTCTGGCTTGCTTTCGGCGGTCACCATAATAAACGGAGTGTTTTTCAGCTTTTCATGAGCGCGAACGAGCTTTAGAAGCTCCAAGCCCGTCATCGGCTCCATATTCCAATCGGAAATAATCAGATCAAAATGCTTTTCTTGAAGCTTTTTGAAGGCCTCGCCGCCGTCTGCCGCCTCGTCAACATTATCAAACCCAAGCTGTTTAAGCAGGTTGCGAATGATACGGCGCATAGTGTTATAATCGTCAACAACAAGGATGTGCATGGCTTTATCGACTGTCATATTGGTATCCAAATAATAAAGTAATTAAACAAAAAACTTAAAACCACTCTAACCAAGATGTTTTAATGGAAGGTTAAGATAGTGAAGATTTTTTTGAGTTTTTTCTATTTCCCTAGGTTCTGGATAAAAGAACTTGTCATACCAGCGAAGGCTGGTATCCAGACTTTCTGGCTTGCTTTTTGGATGCCACATAGCTGATTTTGTAACGCTTTCCTTCGGAAATCTAACAAAACCTAGCTTCTGGCATGACAGCTGTGGGTAATTTCTTATCCAGAACTCAGGCTATTTATACAAAATTAACCATCCGCATGCTATAATGAGGCATGGGCGCATATCTTGATTTTGACATTGCTGGGCTATACCGCAAAATAGCGCATAGCCTCACGCGGGTGGTGTATCGCCCGCAATATATCGGCTTTGAGAATATTCCAAAAACGGGCGGGGCGGTGATTATCAGCAACCATGTTTCCTATATGGACGGGCCGATTATTGATGCGGGCGTTTTTGCCGCCTGTGGTCGCCCGATTCGCTATGTGATTGACGAGGATATTTACCATTTGCCCTTTGTTAATTATACTATGAAACTAGCTCGCGCTATCCCCATTGCGCCCAACCGCAAGAGTGTGGAGGCGGCATTCGATGAAATTTCGGCGGGGCTTAAGGGCGGGGATTTAATCTGTATTTTCCCTGAGGGGTTTCTGACCTTTACGGGCGGTCTGGGGCGGTTTCGCTCAGGTATTGAGTGGATAATCCGCCGCGACCCTGTTCCAATTATCCCCATCGCACTTTCTGGATTATGGGGCAGCGTGTTCTCGCGCAAGTTTCGCAAATCATTGAAACGCTTTATCCCCCGCGATCCGCGCCAAGCCGTAATCGCCAAATGCGGGCAGGCGATTAAGCCCGACAATATAACCGTCAATTACCTTCAAGAGGTGGTGTTGAAATTGAAATATTCATAAATTGGTAACTAAATATTAATATTTTCGTGGTATGTTTAGGATTGTGATAGTCTGAATAACGCTAAATATGGAGATAGTTATGGTAGATAAACAGCCTTGGGAAGAGCCAGCTATTAAAATCAATCAGCCGTTTTGGAGTAATTTGATACCAAAAGTATTAAAATCTCCGAGGGTTGTTGGAGAGTCAGCTGTGGCAGCAGAACCAGAAGATTTAGGGGCTGGCGAATATCCTGAAACTCCAGATAAACCATTAGATACCCGACCACCGCTTGAACAATTTATGAGTTTAGCCAAAAAAGATGGTGGGATTAAATTTTCCACACCTAATAAAAAAATTGGTGAAGCCGATACTCGCCTATTTTATGTTGGGTTTAATGACAAGACAGGCAAATATCAAGTTGGAGAACTCAAGCAATATTTTGGAGAAGCCGCCGCTAGCTACCATCCAGTCGATATAGACAGCAAGGAATTAGAGGGAAAAGTTAGTTCATTATTGTCAAAAATTACAGAAAAAGCTAATAAAGGAACGACTGAGGAAAAAGAACAAGTGTCTCTATTCCTTGTGGCACTTGCGAATGGCGATAGAGATAGCGTTCAAGGCTTTATGACATTTGCGATGCGTTCAAATCCTGAGCAGGCATCAGATTTTAATGCTGAAGTGGATAAATTCATTCTGGCAAAATCCGATGAAGCTCAAAGAATGGAAAGAGCAAAGGCGCAGTGTGGTAAAGGAGGATACGACCCTACGGCTATGTGTACTGATAAAAACGGTGGCTATAGCATTAGCGCATCAGCGACATTAAATTCAGGCAAGGGGTGGGGTAGATAACCACTCTATCCCTCATCGCCCAAATCGCTGGGGATTTTTTGCGAAAAATCCATTGTTTCCTGCGGTGCGGCAAAGGTTGGTTGCTTTTTGGTCAGTCCGCCATTTTCCAAGCGCAGCGTTGGGTAATCAAACAGCGAGATGAGATGTTCGTCGTGGCTGGCGATGAGAACGGTTGTTCCCGCTTGGTTTAGAGCCTCAAACAGATACATAAACCGCTGTGCCAGATTCGCATCCAGATTTCCCGTTGGTTCATCGGCAAGCAGAATATCAGGCTTGGTGATGACGGCACGGGCGATGGCGGTGCGCTGTTTTTGCCCGCCTGAAAGCGTTGCTGGCTTGGCGTTTTGATGTTCGGAAAGCCCAATCCACTCGAGCAGTTCAAGGACTTTTGGGGCGATTTCGCGCTCGGATTTTCCCATAACCTTCAGCGGCAAGGCAACATTTTCAGCAACTGTCAGATGGTTGAGCAAGCGGTAATCCTGAAGCACGATGCCAATTCTGCGCCGCAGATGTGGCAGTTGTTCGCGCTTCATCAACGAGACATTCTCGCCGAACATGCGGATATTCCCGCGCGTTGCCCGCGCTTGCAGCGACAGCAGCGAAAGCAGTGTGCTTTTACCCGCGCCGCTTGCGCCAGTGAGGAAATGAAACGAGCCAGCCTCCAAGGTAAGGGAAATATCCGAAAGTATCGGCTGCCCTTTGTTGTATTCCATTCCTACGCGTTCTAATGTAATCATAACTTTTCAATTTGTGATTTGTGATTTTATATATTATATAAAGCACATGATCTTGCAATGTTCAAACTGTAATGCACGATATCTTGTTCCTGATAGTGCTGTTGGGGCAACAGGTAGAACTGTGCGCTGCGCTCGTTGCGCCCATAGTTGGTTTGAAAAACCTGTGGTTTCTATCGAAGAAAAACTAGCACAGAAAATCCCAGAATTTGAAGAAATGATCGAAAGCATCAACTCTGAGCCGCAAGTGGCAAAGCCGCTTTCGGCTGGTGCGAATTTGCCTGTTTATCGAAAGCCGAGGGCTTCTGCCGCGCTTAAGGCTTCGGTGTTTGTTGCCGCTTGTTTGGTTGCTGCGCTGGCACTGTTCATCAAGATGCCAACCTTGTTTGGATTTTATTCAAGCAGTGGCGTGGTGCTGGCGGATGTAAAAATGAATAAAATTAGTGATGAGAAAAATAGTTTTGTGGAAATCAGCGGGAATATTACCAATGAAACCGACGCGGAGATGACAATTCCCGATTTGCAAATAAGTTTCCTAAATGAAGCAAATGATAAGGTTCAATATAAACAATTAAGCAGCGGTGGTAAAACCATAAAAGCCAAGGAAACCATACCGTTCACCTCGGGCGAAATGCCAGCAAAATTTGCCACTGTAAAAAGCGTTGTGGTCGATATGGGAATGCCGTTTGAGCTGTTACTTAGAAGGAAACCATAAGTGCAAACCCCAGCAGACATCACCCCACTAATAAGTGAGGATGCGTTAAAAGACCGTGTGCATGAGCTGGCGGGGGAAATCGCTGGTAAAATGTCGCCTGATATTATGATTGTTTCTTTGCTCCGCGGGAGTTTTGTGTTCACCGCGGATTTAATACGCGCTTTGCATTTGGTTGGTGTGCGTCCGCAGGTTGATTTCATGACCTTGCAAAGCTATGGCAGCGGCATGACCTCTAGCGGCGTTATCCACATCACACGCGATATAAACGAGGATGTGGGCGGGCGAGAGGTTCTGATTGTTGACGATATTCTGGAGTCAGGGCGCACACTTACTTTCGCGCGGAATTTGCTGGTAGAACGCGGCGCGAAGACCATAAAAATTGCCGTCATGCTGGAAAAACCAAATAAGCGCAAAGTGGAAATTGACGCCGATTTTGTCGGTTTCGTAATTCCTGATAAATTCGTGGTCGGTTATGGCTTAGACTATGCCAACTACTACCGCGAACTGCCATTTATTGGTGTGGTGGAGGGGTAGTTTCCGTTTTTACAGACATATATTCAGACGCTGGCAAGTTTAACCTTATCGCGGACTGGTACAATGCCTTCAGAACCATAATTGCAAATTGATTGTCAATTTCTGGAATTTTTAATTCTGGGATTTTAATATCTTCCATAAATCTTCCTTTACGATGGATATTATACCATGCTTCTGTGTGGCAACAAGTGTTAAATCTTCCAATGAAGTATTATTATAAACTTCCCATCCAGTAACCAAGTCTTTGTATATATTGAAAAAATTATATATTCCGCGTTTATATCTCCTACGGATAATATTTTCAGGAATTGAGTGACCGCCTGTCATAACCCTTCTCTCTACGCGCTTTATAGAAAATTCTGGGCTATTCAGCCAAAGAAAAATCAAATGCACAGAATATCCAGTTTCTATCCAATGCCTTATATGTTGTTTATAGCTGCGTGTTGCTAGCGTGGTTTCAAAAGCAAAATCTTTTCGTTCATTGCTGAGTTCAGTAATCCTTTCTAGCATTAGCCGTCCCGCTTGTAACGCAACGCCATCAGGATTAAATGGTGACAGACCAGCTGCTATTGAATCTGCATTCACAAACTCATTGCAAGACAAAAACTCTGGCAGAAGAACATTCGCTAGAGTGGTTTTTCCAGAACCATTTGAGCCTGCGATTATGTAAATATTTGGCATTTTGCAACTCTAAATCCACTCTGGTAGCCTGTCACGCGCGAGTAATTCCTCATAAGTCTGACGGGGGCGGACGCTGGCGAATTTATCGCCTTTCACCATCACCTCGGCGATTAGTGGGCGGGCGTTATATGTCCCTGACATCGCCGCGCCATACGCCCCAGCCGAGCGAAAGGCAATCAGATCACCAGCTTTCGGCAGTTTCATCAGGCGTTGTTCGGCGAAAATATCGCCTGTTTCGCACACTGGCCCTACCACATCCACTAATTCAGTTTCCGCGCTTGCGTCTGGCACAACGGCGACAATTTCATGAAAAGCGTCATATAACGACGGGCGGATGAGGTCATTCATAGCTGCATCCACTATCACAAAAATGCGGCTGCCTTCGCGTTTTATATATAAAACCTTGGCAACCATAATGCCCGCATTGCCCACCAGCAAACGGCCGGGTTCAAACATCAGCGAAACATTCATGCCGTCAGTTTCGCGCTTGACAATATCCGCGTAAAATTCAGGCAGTGGCGGTTGCTCATTACCATAGGGAATGCCAAGTCCACCGCCGAGATCCAGAGTTTTTATATTAATACCCGCCGCCCGCAAATCCGCAACAAAACCGCGCAGGCGCGAAAAGGCAAGGGCGAATGGCTCAAGAGTGGTAAGCTGCGAGCCGATATGCACAGAAACGCCTTGTATCTCAATGCCCGCCAGCGTCGCCGCTAATTGATAGACGGGAAGCGCGTGCGACATGGCAATGCCGAATTTGCTTTCCTTATGCCCTGTAGAAATTTTTGCATGAGTTTTTGGGTCAACATCTGGGTTCACGCGCACGGCGATTTTGGCTTTTTTGCCTAGCGAAATTGCTACTTCATTAAGCAGCAATAATTCTGGCTCGGACTCAACATTAAACTGAAAAATACCTTGGTTTAGAGCATATTCCATCTCTTCGCGGGTTTTGCCCACACCTGAAAACACGATATTTTCTGGCTTGATGCCCGCCTTCATGCTCTTTCGGATTTCACCGCCAGAAACCACATCCGCCCCCGCGCCAAGCTTTGCAAAAGTGGCAAGCACGCCGAGATTATCGTTGGATTTTACCGCAAAACAAACTTTCGCGTCCATGCCCGCAAATTGTTCGGAAAAAACCTTGTAATGGCGTTCCAAAGTAGCACTAGAATAGCAGTAAAACGGCGTTCCCACTTGCTGCGCGATTTCTAGCAAAGAAACATCCTCGGCGTGAAGAGAGCCGTTTTTATAGGCAAAATGATCCATTATTGCTGTTCCTCAGTTTCTTGTTGTTCTTGTTTTTTTGCCTGTTTGGCGGCTTTTTTGGCTTCCTGTGCCTCAATTTGATTTGGTGTTTTTAGCTTGCCCTTCACCCCACAAGCAACCAGCGTGCTAGCGCAAGTTAGCAGCAAAACCATACGAAATATATCGCCCATTATTTTTTCCTTGTTTTTCTATTGGCAACTCTTTGAATTTCTCTCACTTTATCACTCAAAATGGAATTGTCACAAATAATTCATATAATTTTTATTAACTATTAATTATTGTGGTGTATGCTTGACATTTGTTAATGCTTAATCTTATGGAAGGCAAGATAATGATGGAAGAAAATAGTGAAATATTGCATTTTAACCAAGCGAATAAACAAATGGAGACTGTAAGAGATGCGTTACATGATTTTCTTGATGCGCGAGGGCTTGTTGATGAAGCTAGGATTCTTGAAAAATCTATTCAGAGCCTACAAACTTGCATAGATGCTAATAATATCAATAATCCAGATATGAATGCAGCGAATGTTCGAACGCTTAGCAGGATAACAGAAAGGTTGAAATACACATTTGATACAGTTAAAACCATCTACTCATTGTCAGTCAGTCGTGAAGATAAGGATAATAGAGTAAAAGATGTGATGGAAGAATGTATAGATAATATACAGAAAAATATTGGAATGGTGCAGGGACAACATAATATTGTAGCATCTGATTCTAGCAATGCCAGCATTCCCAATAGGTGGAAAAATTTTGTCGCAAAACAGAAAAACAAAAAGTTTGATAACCCTGATAACTGGGTTGTCGATGAAGATGCTCAAAAACTTTTTAATGCGCGGATAGAGGAACTGCAAAATCGCAAACGCGAATTGTTCAGTTCATTAGGAAATAATGAAGTTTTCCAAAATGATTATGGGTTTAGAGAAAAAATGTTGGAACTAGAAGGGGCGTTTAATAAATTTCTTGATGCTATGGAAGAACATCATAAATCGCTTAATTTTTCAAGCGATGGTTACTCAAGGGTAACAAGACCAGACATTAAGGTCGCTGACGAATTTATAGATCGTATTGCTGTAGCGTTTGAAAATTTAGAACAATTATTTTCCGAAGATAAAGCGGCATTGTATATACAAACGAAAGCAACAAATGAAATTAAATCTTTGTCTGAAGACCTAAAAAAAAGAGCAGATTCTCTTCAAAAACGCACCGTAGAGATACAAAAATCAGGCGGGAGTTTTTTGGCTTAAGCCATACCAGCTAAGTGTTTTTAGTCTATTGCAAAAAACAGTTTAGCATTGTTCTAAACTGTGGCAATATGAAATAAATGACTGTATAAATTCGTTTTTCGTCATTGCGAACCGAAGGTGAAGCAATCTCATAAAAATTTAGTAATAAAAAATCAAATTATTAAATGAACTTACAAAATCATAAAAATTTAATTACAGAAAATGGATTTACGGTAATCAATAATATTTTTTCTGATGAAG
>SXRF01000045.1 GCA_005792635.1 Rickettsiales bacterium | reverse complement strand
CGGCGAGCATTCGCGCATGGTGGTTACAGGTGATTTAACCCAGACCGATTTGCCCAAAGATGTGAAGTCAGGGTTGGGCGATGTCATCCGCAAAGTGGAAGGAATTGAGGGAATCGGTGTGGTGCGCTTTACCGACTCAGATGTCGTGCGCCACCCACTCGCCGCAAAGATTGTAAAAGCCTACGACGAGTGGGATAAAAAACGCAAGAACAACGCGCCATTGGATTAGGTGGAAAATCAACTACCTATTCAAACCAGCACCCGCACTTATTGCTTCATTATATTGATTCAAACTTTGCTGCCCAAAAATTGTTCCGATGAAATCCGTCAATTGGGCTTTTAGCAATAAAGCTTTATGTCCGCTACCAGCAAGCATTTCCTTGAAAGAAGCAATTACTTCCGAACGCTTACGGCTATTTTCCTCAGCGTTTTTCTTAGCTTGTTCAAGATTATCTGGCAATTTTTTCCACCTTATTTCTTGCTTCGTAATAGCCTCATCCCAAGCCGCTTTTTCAGTAATCATTTCTGTTGTTACTGCCCCAGATGTTGGGTCTTTTCTTTCCCTAGTAATTACTGGGGTTGTATCATCAAGCTCACAACCATTAGCTTTTCTGTCAACAACTTCAATATTGCCATCTTTAGTTGCTTGCAAGCGTTGTGATAGGAAAACTCCTTCATGCCCTTCTACTGGGAATGAAGCATTAAAATGCTTGCACTCGCCGCCATTCATAGCATTCACAATCCGCTTTATAACATAAGCGTTAATGATGCCAGATGTTTCAGGATTGCTAGAACCGAGAAGATTAGTAATTACTGTACCGCCTTCCTTGGTTGCGCGTTCAAACTCAGTGAGCATGGTGCGCTCTTCTTTTTTGCCAGTTTTTGGGTTAGGTACGCTAACAATTTGATCAACTACTCGCTGATTATCTTCGGTCTTTAGGTCAAGTAATTTCTGGAAATTACCATCTCCCTTCACATCTACTTTAATATTGCTGAAAACAGGGATCATATCATTTGGGCCATGCTCGCCGATAACCTCTACACCTTGGATCTGCCAAGGTTTTATGTCTTTATTATAATAATCACGCAGTTGAAGGCTGATACTTTGTGACAGGCGCACAAAATCTAACTCCCCACCCAGTGGGCAAATAAGGCGTTTAGGGTCTATGCCTGTTTCCTTGGCAAAATATGGAGCCATCAAATCCAGAGGATTAGTTCCCAGCAACCAGATAGTTTTATTGATTTTTTCTGCATCAGCTTCTTTCAAGCTCTTAATATCAGGAATAATGCTATTCAAAAACTCAACACTTCTTGCAATTAAATCTTCCCTGCTCTCGCCATCTTTGCGAGCTGGCCCGCCAGCGACAATCGCAAAATCCGCTTCTGACACAGCATCTTTAACATCATTGGTGTATCTCCAGCCGCCTTTTATTGTCTTGCATTTTTCTCTTTCCTGCGCAGTCATCCCCGCATATTCGGCAATTTCCGCTTGGTGTGAAAGTATCGCTGCGCCAGTCCCCGTTTTGCTCTCACGGTTATATACAACGAGTTCCGCATCTGGATATTGGTTGCGTAAATTATTCATTGTGTCTTTGCCAACACCACCAAAGGCAAGAACCGCGATTTTCTTTGGAGATTTTTCTGTAGTAATGTCCTGCGTCATAATTTTTTCCTTAAGTTTTTAGTTGAATAAAAATCATCATTTACCAAAATAACCATGCAACCCTACCCCCCCCTTATTAAAGTAAAGTTACAGTTTTGTGACAAAAAGGTTAATGGTGGTTGTCGGCTGTCAGTTGTCGGTTGGCGGTTATTATTAGTTGAAAGTTCGCTGTTTATGCTATAACACTCGCTGACAACTGATAACCGACAACTGAAAACTGACGCTATGATCCCCCGCTACTCCCGCCCTGAAATGGTCGCCATCTGGATTGACCAAACAAAATATCAAATCTGGTTTGAGATTGAGGCGCACGCTTGCGATGCGCTCGCCGAGCTTGGGGTAATCCCTAAATCCGCCGCCAAAACCATCTGGGAAAAGGGCGGTTTTGACCCTGCGCGGATTGACGAAATTGAGCGCGTTACCAAGCATGATGTGATTGCCTTCCTCACCAATGTTGCCGAATATGTCGGCGAGGACGCCCGCTTTTTACACCAAGGCATGACCAGCTCGGATGTTTTGGACACCTGCCTTTCCGTGCAGCTCACCCGCGCCACAGATATATTGCTCGCCGATATGGACGAGCTACTCGCCGCCATCAAACGCCGCGCTTACGAAACCAAGGATTTCGTAACCGTAGGGCGCAGCCACGGCATACACGCCGAACCGCTGACTTTTGGCTTAAAACTCGCGGGTTACTACGCCGAATTTACCCGTTGCCGCGAACGCCTCGTGGCTGCCCGCAAGGAAATCGCCACCTGCGCGAATTCGGGCGCAGTTGGCACATTCGCCAATATTGACCCATTTGTGGAAGAATATGTCGCGGAAAAATTGGGGCTAGCGGTTGAGCCAGTATCAACGCAAGTTATCCCACGCGATCGCCACGCTATGTATTTCGCCACGCTCGGCGTAATTGCCAGCTCAATGGAGCGGCTCGCCGTGGAAGTGCGCCATTTGCAGCGCACGGAAGTTCTGGAAGCCGAAGAGTTTTTCAGCGCGGGGCAAAAAGGCAGCTCCGCCATGCCGCACAAGCGCAATCCTGTCCTCTCGGAAAATGTAACGGGGCTTGCTCGCCTCGTTCGCGGCTATGTCACCCCTGCCCTTGAAAATGTCGCTCTTTGGCATGAGCGCGATATTTCGCATTCCTCGGTGGAGCGCATGATTGCGCCAGATGCGACGGTGACACTGGATTTCGCGCTGAAACGCCTTGCGGGGCTGGTGGATAAGCTGATGATTTATCCAGATAATATGAAGAAAAATATGGATAAGCTTGGCGGGCTGGTGTTCTCGCAGCGCGTCCTCCTCGCCCTCACCCAAGCAGGCGTTAGCCGCGAGGATTCCTATAAATTCGTGCAGCGCAACGCCATGAAAGTGTGGGAGCATGGCGCAGATTTCCTCAGCGAACTATGCGCCGATAGCGAGGTTTCCAGCCGAATTTCGCCTGCGGAATTAAAAGCCCTGTTTGACCCAAGCTATCACACCAAACATGTGGATACGATATTCAAAAGGGTTTTTGGATAAAAATAGCAAAAATTAACCATTTCGTCATAAAACCGTAATGTTTTTGTGTTAGCCTTACTCTGAAGTATTAAAGAAAACTCAGAAGTTAGGACGAAAAATGGAAATCAAGAACGCCAATATATCTTTTCAACCAGAAGCAATTGCCGCAATCAAAAAAACCATCAGCACCCAAAGGCAAATCTCTCAGGATATAGTAGATTTTCTGACGGATGAGCAAAGTGTTAGAAAGGCTCTCGCTGAACCAAATGCCAACAAAATGGCATTTTTTGAAATTTTAGAAATTGCAGTATCCGCAGAACCAGTAGAAAAATCAAAATACATCTCCGCAATTATAAATAATCCTGTATTTCGGGAACAACTGGATAGTCCTGATTTTACTAATGAATTTGAGGAAGAAAAGAAAATCACTCCCATAAAGTTTATTGCAAAAACATTGGCATATTCAAGAAAAGCCAATGCTGAAACGATTATTACTTGTGATTGGTTGCGGACAAAACTTCTAAGCGATGCCGCAGAAGAAATTTATCCCGCAATTAGAAGCAACAGGAACGCTAGAATTTTATTAGATTATCCTGAGGGTATTGCAGCTATCGAAAAATTGTTTGACCAATATCCAACGAAGGTTAGAAATGGAAGATATTTATTAGGTTTATTAGATCAAGCCAAGGTAAAGCTATCTGCATCTTCCAATGGAGAGGTGGATACTTCTGGGTATGACGGCAAAACGATAGCAGAGTGGAAGGCAGAAATAAATAAAACAAGAAGCTGCCTGAGAACAGGATTGTACAGCAAACTAGATGATCTTATTGATAACCCAGCTAAATTAACCGCCGCAACTAGGGTTTATCCACAAGCAATATTTGAATTAATACTAGAAGCAGCGAAAGGAAAAACTCAATGCCTAAAGAAAATTTGTGCCAATAATATTTTTATCGCACAAATAGACAGTGATGTAAAATTCAACTCTGTGGAGGAGGGGAAACCATCATCACCATCCGCATATATCGCTGAAGCCCTAAAAGCAGCATCAAAAATGCAAAATATTTCTTGTTTCTCGACAATTATAGATAATGAGTTGCTAAGAAAAACACTTATAGAAAAACAACCTGACGCTCTGTGTGAAATCGCTTGGTCACTAAAAAAGTCCAATCAAAGATTAAACAAGCTTTTAGGGCACAAAGAGTTAAAAGATACTATTACGGAAAAACTTCAGATAAAAGCTGCCAATGGTCTGGACAATGACGACGCTGTATTACAGAAAAAAATTGAAGAGCATAACAAAAATGGCGGACTTAATGAGCCAAAACAAGTTAAACCACCTAAAATCGTTGCCAATACTATGAGTGCAGCAGAAGCATTGAAGCTTTTTAGGTAACCATGATAACTAGCTTCACCCCCACCTTCGCAGAGAAAATAAGCTTTGGAAAGACTGACAAGGTTATGGTTTATTATGGAAAAAATGGTTTAGGAGATGATTTTTTCTGTTATATTCGCTGCGGGCTTGCTGGTTACGCAAAAATGAAAAATGATTATTTAACCGAAACTTCGGCATATCCCGAGGATTACGGCGAAATTTTATATCAAGACTTCATCTCTGAGCCAGACGAAAAAGCCAAAGAATTCCTCAAAAAATTCCTTGCAGAAAATAATGGAACACTAAACCAATGAACAATGAACTACAAATATCTATCATCGTGCATAACCCGTTGTGGAAGGTGCGCCTTAGACCATACACCAAAACCGTGCGGGCGGTTTTAGAGGCGGCGGCGCAGGGCAATAAATCATTCCAACAGCAATCTGACTTGGTATTCCCTCCCCCCTGGCGGGGG
>SXRF01000044.1 GCA_005792635.1 Rickettsiales bacterium | reverse complement strand
TTTGAAGCTTTGCTAGCTGATAAATGATATGACAGCGAGGCTATTATAGCGCATGTTGAAGCGCAAGGAGCGGTGGCAATCATACCGCCAAAAAGAAATCGCATTGTTCCACGAAAATACGATAAAATTATTTACAAAGAATGACATAAAATAGAATGCGCCTTCGGATTTCTCAAGCATTACAGAAAAATCTTCTCGCGTTTTGATAAAATAGCCAGTAGATTTGCTGCATTCTTGCATTTCGTAGCCGCTCTGCAATGGATTGAATAAATTTCTCAACAGAACCTAGAATGGGCGAAAAATGAAAAAATTCAAAAGTTGCTACCGTAAAAAATTTCTGCTAATTATCTTTTGATTAATTAAAACAACAAAAAGTTATAAAAATATGACAAACGAAAACATCATAAAAACCACTGATTTACATAACATTTCCATCGAATCGGAGATGAAAAAATCATATCTTGATTATGCGATGAGCGTGATTGTCAGCCGCGCGATTCCTGATGTTCGCGATGGTTTGAAGCCTGTGCATCGGCGCATTTTGTTTGGCATGCTCGAGCTGGGCTGCGAATATAACAAGCCTTACAAAAAATCGGCGCGTATCGTGGGTGATGTGATGGGTAAATTCCACCCGCATGGCGACAGCGCGATTTATGACGCGTTGGTGCGTATGGCACAGCCATTTTCCATGCGTCTTGAGCTGGTTGATGGGCAGGGTAACTTTGGCTCGATGGACGGCGATTCACCCGCTGCGATGCGTTACACCGAATCGCGCCTGTCCAAAGCAGCGCACGCTTTGCTGGCGGATATTGACAAGGCGACTGTTGATTTCCAAGATAATTATGACGGCTCGGAGCAAGAGCCGATGGTGCTGCCTGCGGCTTATCCTAATATCTTAGTCAACGGCGCGGGTGGGATTGCGGTGGGTATGGCGACCAACAGTCCGCCGCATAATTTGGGCGAGGTGGTTGATGCTTGTATGCTTTATCTGGACAATGCGGAAGTTACCATGGATGAATTGCTGGAAGTTTGCCCTGCGCCTGATTTCCCGACTGGTGGGATTATTTTGGGGCGCAATGGCGCGAGAAATGGGCTTTCTACTGGACGAGGCTCGGTGGTTATGCGCGCAAAAACCGAAATTGAGGAAATCCGCGCTGGCAAAATGGCGATTATCGTAACTGAAGTGCCGTATCAGGTGAATAAAGCGAATTTGGTGAAGCGTATTGCCGAGCTGGTGAACGAGAAAAAACTTGAGGGAATTTCTGACCTGCGCGATGAATCCGATAAATCGGGCGTGCGCGTGGTTATTGAAATCAAAAAAGACGCTGTGCCTGATGTGGTGCTTAGCCAGCTTTACGCCTATACGCCTTTGCAAACCAGCTTTGGCGTGAATATGCTCGCACTAGACAATGGTCGCCCAGCGGTGATGAATTTGAAACAAATCATAACTTCGTTTGTGGCTTTCCGCGAAGAAGTTATCACTCGGCGCACTAATTTCTTGCTCAATAAAGCTCGCGATCGCGCGCATTTATTGATAGGTCTTGCCATCGCCGTTGCCAATATTGACGAGGTAATTGCGGTGATTAAAGCATCGGCTGACCCGAACATCGCGCGCGAGGAATTAATGCGTCGCGACTGGGAAGCGGGTGATATTATCGCGCTTTTACAACTTGTTGATGATTCTGGCAATAAAATCAGCGGTGGGCGCATAAAATTCACCGAGGCGCAAGCACGAGCGATTTTGGAGCTTCGTTTGCAACGACTGACAGGCATGGAGCGTGAAAAAATTGACGCGGAAATGCAAGAACTCGCTGCCGAAATCGCCGAATATCTTTCTATTCTTGGCGATAAAATCAAACTTTATGGCATTTTGCGAACCGAGCTACAGGCAGCAAAAGACCAATTCGCCACACCTCGGCGCACGCAGATTGAATTCTCGGAATTTGAGGCTGATATTGAAGATTTAATCCAAAAAGAAGACATGGTGGTGACCGTTACCTCGGCGGGTTATATCAAGCGCACAGCCCTTTCCGAATATCGGGCGCAGCGCAGGGGCGGCAAAGGAAAATCGGGCATGAATGTGCGCGATGAGGACATTACCAGCGAGATTTTGGTGGTAAATACCCATACGCCAGTGTTGTTTTTCTCAAGTTTGGGCAAGGTTTATAAGCTGAAAGTTTATCGCTTGCCTGTTGGGGCGGCGAATACGCGGGGCAAGGCTCTGGTCAATATTTTCCCGCTGGCTTCTGGCGAAACCATTACCACATTCATGCCGATGCCTGAGGACGAAACCAAATGGGACGACATGAACATCATGTTTGCTACCGCCAAGGGCAACGCGCGGCGCAATGATCTATCCGATTTCCACGACATCCGCAGCAACGGCAAAATCGCCATTCGCATGGATGATGACGACAAGCTAATAGGCGTAAAAGTTTGTAGTGAAAACGACCATGTGTTGCTAGCCGCCAAATCGGGCAAATCTATTCGTTTCCAAGTTTCCGATGTGCGTGTGTTCAAAAGCCGCACTTCTGACGGTGTGCGCGGTATGCGCCTTGCCAGTGGGGATGAGGTGGTTTCGATGAGCATCCTCGGCGGAATTGTAGCCAGCGCGGAAGAACGGGCGGCTTATTTGAAGATGAAACGAAAGAGCGAAGGAGCAGAAGACGAAGGGGTGGCGCAGGACGATGCAGAAGCAGTTGCGGAAGTGACCTTAAGCCCAGAACGCTTTGCCGAGCTAGAGGCAGCCGAGCAATATATTTTAACAGTAACCGAAAATGGCTATGGCAAGCGCACCTCTGCCTACGAATATCGCACCACAGGGCGCGGTGGTTCTGGTATTGTAAATATCGTAACCAGCGAGCGCAATGGGGCTGTGGTTTCCAGCCAACCTGTTGGGCAAACAGGGCAAATAATGCTGATGACCGACCGCGCAACCGTCATCCGCTGCCCGCTAGACGGCATCCGCGTAGCAGGGCGCAGCACGCAAGGCGTCACCATCCTGAGAACTGGCGATGGCGAAAAAGTCGTCTCCGTGGTTGTTGTACCTGAAGGGGAAGCTGTGGATGATGGGGCTGAAGGGGCGGAGGAATAGGATTGTAATAAAATCTTCACAATACTTTAACTGTTTTTGTGTTAGTATCCAAAAATTAAGTTAGGGAGATGGTGGAATTTTTATATGATAAAAAATATAGATTTAGATGCAAAAACTGGTGAGATTAAAATTACCGCTGGATCAGCAGATGATTTGCTGAATATTAATAATTTAGAAGGATTTGGTATAGACGCTTACCTTCTTCATGTTAAAACCAGCCCTGAATATCGCAAGATGGAAGTTGTCTATCATGTGCCAGAAGGTGAGGCTGTATTAACTCGTCCTTATGCCAATACCCAAATAGTATTAGGAGAACCACGGCAGGGAATACAGGAATATGGCGTTACCATTAAGCCACTTGCACAAAGTCAAGATGGGCGAGCGTTACCTTCTCCTGAACAAACCACACCAGAACTATACTATGAAGATTTTCGGCAATTAGCTGATAATTTACTTAAAGAAAATTTGATTGCTCAAGAGCAACATGAGCAAATGCTGAATTTGGGGCGGACTTCGTTGCCTGCATTTTTGACTGTGTTTGCGCCAAATGCAGAAAATGCCTCGCTGGAAGTTACTGCAAATATGGGAAGAACTTATATTCCCTATCTTGATGAAGAAAACCGCCAAATTTTAAAAAGACATTTCACTCCAATAGATCAATATAGCCCAGAGCAATGGCTTAATTCTCGTAATCGCATCAAACAGTTGGCTGATGGAGCATGCGAAATAGGAAGCATCAGTGAAGAACAAAAAGAGTCATTCGTAGAAGATACACAAAAAATAGTGCTGAAATCATTTGCACTGGATCAACTTATTGCAGCACAAGCATCGGCTAATTTTGGACAAATATTTGGTGATGTTCTTGGACAAAAACCTACTCATAAAGCCTATTCAGACGATACCATTGCCGCCTCTTCAGAATATGTAAATATCATGCTAACCATTATGGATACAGGTGATTTAACAGACCTTACACCACAACAATTGCAGCTAATGCAGCAAATCGGAAACACGAGTGATTCCATTCATTACAAAATAGGGGATTTTCTTGCACGGGAAACTGCCACAATTTCAGGAAGGGAAAATCCTTTTCTGGCATTGTGTCAGGTGTATCATGAAGAAATAAAATCTGCACTACACGCAAAAGAAAGCGGGTTAATAGATGCAGATGGAAGTGTGTTAGATTCACAAGCTGTTGCCTTGCCAGATTTGCTTCCGAAAAACCTTGTTCATCTTACCTATACTCTTACTACTAAAATAGAAGGAGGAAAGACTCTGCTTAATCTCTGGGCGGATGCTGGAAACTATGATAAAATCACCAAAGTGTTTAGTAGCCTTACAAAAGCCAGTGATAACAGCAATAATATGTTAGGAAGAAGCGATGTATGGCAAATTTGCAATCAATTTTTTGATGAAGGCTATAATCCAAAAAACAACCTTGCTTCTGTTGCTGAAAATAATGAGATTTTACAAGCCATCGTTGCAGGACTCGCAGACAATATTAACAGTCCACTATCTAAAGATTTGCTCCCTAAATTAGCTAAGCACATCCCCGCTACACTTCCTATAATTTTAGAAGCTATAAAAATACACGGAGATGCAAAATTATTAGAAAAGATGGCAACAAACGTCAGGTATATGAGTATGGGAAGGAGTTTTACTGAACAAGTTTCTGAAGATAGCCCATTTAATGGATGGGAAGAAAAATTTACACAAGCGGCAAAAGAGATTCGTGCAGCGGGAAAACACAGTGCCGCAGAAGCTGAAAAAACAAGAGATACGCGTATTGGTTAGTATATATGCAAGAAGGCGAAAAAGTCGTCTCCGTGGTTGTTGTACCTGAAGGGGAAAATGAAGAAATTATAGAGAACAACGAAGAATAACAAATCTGAGACATAATATGTTTAATTATGCCCAGTTTTTTTAGCAGATTAGCCGTCATACGCAAGGAAAATAAAGCCAGTTAATCCTTCAAATCCGCCCAGAATTCTTTTACTTTATCAAAGAATTTTTCCGAGGCAGGGCTTACATGTTCGCCTGCTTTGTCAAATTCTTTGAGTAGTTCGCGCTGTTTTTTGCTCAGTTTCACAGGGGTTTCCACCAGAGTGTGGATATACATATCGCCGCGATGTCCAGCGCGGATGATGCTCATGCCCCGTCCACGCAGGCGCATTTGATGCCCGTGTTGTGTGCCTTCGGGAATGGTGACTTTCACGCGACTGCCGTCAATGGTTGGCACTTCAATGCTACCGCCAAGCGCGGCGGTGGTCATACTGATTGGCACGCTGCAATGAATATCCGCCGCATCGCGCACGAATAGCTCGTGATTTTTTACACTCACAAAAATATATAAATCGCCCGCCTGTCCGCCGCGAACGCCAACCTCACCCTCGCCAGAAACGCGGATGCGCGTACCTTCTTCCACACCTGCGGGAATATTAACCGAAAGAGTTTTTTCCTTGCGAACACGACCACTGCCCGCGCAGGTTTTGCACGGATCTTTGATGGTTTTGCCCATGCCGCCGCAGCCTGTGCAGGTGCGCTCCACGGTGAAAAAACCTTGTGTCGCCCGCACGCGCCCACTACCGCCGCAAGTGCCGCAATTTATAGGCTTGCTGCCATTTGCACCACCACTACCGCTACAAGTTCCACAACTTGCCGCAGTGGTTATTTTGATGGTTTCGGCTTTGCCTTTGAAGGCTTCCTCAAGCGATACGCTCAAATTATAGCGCAAATCTGCGCCGCGAGTGTTTTGTTGCTGCTGTGCTTGCGCTCTGCCGCCGCCCATGCCGAATAAATCCTCAAAAATATCGGCAAACCCCGACGAGAAATCAAAGCCCGCCGCGCCCGCGCCACCGCCAGCACCACCCATACCGCCCTGCGTGAAGGCATCATGCCCATAGCGGTCATAAGCTGCGCGTTTCTGCTCGTCAGAAAGAATATCATAAGCGTGGCTAATTTCTTTGAATTTTTCCTCCGCCGCTTTGTCATTCGGGTTTTTGTCAGGGTGGTATTTCATAGCCAATTTGCGATACGCTTTCTTAAGCTCATCCGCACTTGCTGATTTAGAAACACCGAGGATTTGATAGAAGTCTTTGCTCATAGTTTTTTATTTGTGAATGGTTGTTGGTTAGTGAATAGTCGTTTTATCTTGCCAGATTGCAGGCGAGCGTTTTTGATGAACGACCGCAAGCACTGATACTATATTTCCATCTATGGTGTAAAATATATTATATGGAAAATTGCTCATAGGTATTCTTCGTATTACGCTATATATAATTTGATATATAAAAGGTGTTTTTCCTAGATGTGATAAACAATCACTGAAGCTAGATAAAAAATTATCAGCCGCCGCCGAGCTTTCAGAGCGATAGAAATAATCTATCTCTGACAAGTCAAATTCCGCTGAATTCTTGATACAGACAGTATAGCTCATTTAGTCGCCTGATATAGACGCTGTTTTACTTCTTCCCAAGAAGACGCTCCCATTTTCCCAGAACGATGCGCTTCCAGCCTTCTATCTAGCTCATCTTTTAGCTCTTGGGTTAGTTCAAAACCATCTTGGTGATGGTAATTTGCACATAGATATTGCCCAAGCAAATTTTTCTCATCATCACTTAAAATAGAAAAATCATATTGGCTGGTGATTTCTTCTATAGTTTTCATATTTATCTCTTGCAGTTATTTGTGTCGTTAATGTAGTTGTTTATAAAGTTTTTCAGGAGTGCGGCTAGTGTGGAAAACCGCACTGATTTTAATGTTTATGCCATCTATGCGAAAATAGATAAAATAGGGAAACTTCCTAACTAAAGCTCTCCTATATTTTTTATTAATATGAGGATAAATAAGAGGATTATCTAGTATTTTATCAAAAGTTTCTTTGAGCGCACCAAGAAACTTAGATTCCAAGTCATCTGCTTGCAAATAATACCAGCCAACTGCTTCATCTATATGACTCTCCGCAGTGCTTAAAACCTTGAAGTTATAAGTCATATTTTGAAACTAATCTCTTTTTTACATCTTCCCAGCTAGAATATGTAACTTCTCCTGCTTCTTCTAGTGCATTTATTTTTTCCAATGCGTCTAAGTGCCACTGCGGAATAACAACATTCTGCTCATCGACACTATCCCAAAGTTCGCCAATTAAAGTAAGGCGGTCGGCTGGGGTTAATCCAGAAAAATCAAAGCGTTCTGATATTGTCATAAATATCCTCTCAAAATTAATGGCTGGTTATCGGCATATTTTACACCAACAACCAGCCACTATCCACCAAAAACTAGCTCGCTTTCTTATCCGCGTCTACTTCTTCATAGGTTGCGTCAACGACTTTGTCATCGCCAGCCGCTTCCGCGCCTGAAGCATCGCCGCCAGCTGCGCCTTTGGCTTGTTCGGCTTTATAGATCGCCTCGCCAAGCTTCATTGATGATTGGGTTAGGCTCTGCGTTTTTTCCTCAATATCGCTTGTGTCGTCTTTCGCAATGGCTTCTTTGAGGGCGGCAATGTCTTTCTCAATTGCTTCTTTGTCAGCGGCGGGGATTTTATCTCCATGCTCACTAAGGTTTTTCTCGGCAGAGTGCAACAAACCATCAGCATGGTTTTTCGCATCAACGAGAGCGCGGCGTTTTTTGTCTTCCTCGGCGTGTGCTTCGGAATCCTTCACCATTTTCTCAATATCTGCGTCTGACAAGCCACCAGAAGCTTGAATGCGGATTTGCTGCTCTTTGCCAGTCGCCTTGTCTTTTGCCGAAACATTCACAATGCCGTTTGCGTCAATATCAAAGGTAACTTCAATTTGCGGAACGCCGCGCGGCGCATTTGGCAAGCCCACCAAATCAAACTGCCCAAGCATTTTGTTATCAGCCGCCATTTCGCGCTCACCTTGGAACACACGGATGGTAACGGCGGTTTGGTTGTCATCGGCGGTTGAGAATACCTGCGATTTTTTGGTAGGAATGGTGGTGTTGCGGTCAATCAGGCGAGTGAACACGCCGCCCAGAGTTTCAATCCCCAGCGAAAGCGGAGTAACATCCAGCAACAACACATCCTTCACATCACCACGAAGAACTGCGCCCTGAATCGCCGCGCCCATCGCCACCACCTCATCAGGGTTCACGCCCTTATGCGGTTCACGACCAAAGAATTCTTTTACCACTTCAATCACCTTCGGCATACGGGTCATCCCGCCCACCAAAATAACTTCGTCAATGTCTTTGGCGGTAAGCCCAGCATCTTTCAAAGCGTTTTTGCAAGGGGTGATGGTTTTTTGGATCAGCTCATCAACCAATCCCTCAAGTTTTGCGCGGGTTAGTTTGATATTCATGTGTTTTGGTCCGCTGGCATCCGCCGTGATGAACGGCAGGTTCACATCGGTCTGCATCGAGCTGGAAAGCTCAATTTTTGCCTTTTCTGCCGCTTCTTTCAGGCGTTGCAAAGCCAGCTTGTCACCACGAAGGTCAATGCCTTGCTCGCGCTTGAACTCATCCGCGAGGAAATCAATAATCCGCATGTCAAAATCTTCACCGCCAAGGAAAGTATCGCCGTTGGTTGATTTTACTTCAAACACGCCGTCGTCAATTTCAAGGATGGACACATCGAATGTGCCGCCGCCAAGGTCATAAACCGCGACGGTTTTGCCGTCTTTTTTCTCTTTATCCAAGCCATAAGCTAGAGCCGCCGCCGTTGGCTCGTTGATAATGCGAAGCACTTCAAGCCCAGCAATGCGCCCAGCG
>SXRF01000043.1 GCA_005792635.1 Rickettsiales bacterium | reverse complement strand
GAAGAATGCCTTTATAAGAACTAGCTAGTTCAGTCATTACAATCGCTAAAGAAATTATGAAAAAAACAAAATGCATTATGCTTGCTTGCTTGCTTGCTTTGCCATTTTTTTGTCTCCAGTTTTCCATCAAATCTCGTCTAGCTCTCGGCAATATTTGATATTTCATGATTTTATACCACGCTCTTTAGATAGTGTCGTCACGAGTGCTAGGACGCAAGCGACCCGAAGGGCGGCGAAGCCAATACAGTAATTTACGAGAACCGCACCGCAGTGTACACTAAGTACATGAGGAGCGGAAGCGCAGCAAATTGCTGTTTGCAGCAAGTCATGGATAACTCGTGACGACACTATCTAGACCTTATTCGCTAATTCGCCAATAGGTTATCACAAACATTGAATATAGAATATATTTTTTCGTGTATTTTTTTATCCCCCCCCTACCAGACCAATTTTTCTCATGCTATGCTGACATTTCACGAATGAGCTAAAACAAGAAAAAAATGGAGGAAAGGGAAAAAATCAATTGCAATTGATAATTATTATCAACTAATGACAATTGAATTATAAGGATTTTTTGGTTTTACAGCTTCAGATCGTTGATAGTTTTGCTGATTTCGGCTTTTGATGCTTCACTGACGCTAACCAGTGGTAAGCGCAAGTTTGGCGTGCATTTGCCAAGCAGTGAGGCAGCATATTTAACAGGTGCGGGGCTAGTTTCGCAGAATAAAACCGCGTTTAGATTGGTGAGTTTGTCCTGCAAAATCCGCGCGGCTTCATACTCGCCCTTAAAACATAATTCCTGAACCTGCGCACATAGTTTCGGCGCGATATTGGATGCCACGGAAATACAGCCCTGCCCGCCAGAAACATTGAACGCCACCGCCGTCATATCCTCGCCAGAGAGCATCTGAAACGGTTGTTTTAGCTTGGCTCGCAGGGTGTATGGACGCGCTAAATCGCCACTAGCGTCCTTGATGCCGACAATATTGGGCAGCTCCGCCAGCCGAGCAATAGTGTCATCGCTGATATTTACAATTGTCCGCGCTGGCACATTATAAAGGATAATCGGCATTTCCACCGCGTCATTAATGGCTTTGAAATGCTGATATAGCCCTTCTTGCGTTGGTTTGTTATAATAGGGCGCAACCACCAGCGCGGCGTCCGCCCCCGCCTGCTTGGCATAGCGCGTGGTCATGATGGCTTCATCAGTTGAGTTTGAGCCAGTCCCCGCCATTACTGGCACTCTGCCCTTTGCCACCTCAACACATAGCGCGATTACGCGGTTATGTTCGTCATGCGTGAGAGTTGGCGATTCGCCCGTCGTTCCACAAGGAACTAGCCCATGCACCCCCTGCCCTATTTGCCACTCCACAAAATCCTGAAAGGCTTGCTCGTCAACCGCGCCGCCGTTGGTGAATGGGGTAATAAGAGCTGTATAAACACCTTTGAATTGCATAATTTTTTCCTTAAATTGAATGGGCAAAACATATAGGCAATAACAAAAAACTGCAACAATTGAATTTTCATTAAAAATAATTAATGACGAAAGACAATAAATGTGGTAATTAGTTGAAATAATCACAAAACAACTTTCAGCTAGCGATGGAGTTTATTAATGCAAAATATCTCAAATGCTGATGATAGAGCGACTAGACGCTCGCCAACCACCACCGAGTTCGGCTATGAGCTGAGCTTCACCCGCGATCAGGATTTGATTAATAAATACAAGCAATTGCGTCATGAATTATATGTGAGCGATGAACGATTTGTAGGTTTTCGTGAATTTTCCTACCCAGAAGCCGAGGACTATGAAGATCCCGATAATCAGATGCTTATTGTTCATAATAATGGCGCGGTATATGGCGGTGTTGCGCTACGCATTTCCACCCCCAAGCATCCAATCACAATGAATCTGGAGCAGGATATAATCCCTCCAGAAGGAACGCTATGCTTTTCTTTGAAGGATCAATTCCCTGATTTTGAACTGTCTGATTACGCCTATGCAGAGTTTGACGACATTGCTCTACATCCAGATTTAAGAGAGGGTAAATATGTTAGAATGATCTTCAAAAATCTTCTGAATCGCTGCATAGATTATCGCGTGCGTTATATGTTTGGTGTTGGAGACAAGGTAAGAACTAGGCTATACCGCCAGATATACATAAATATGGGTGTGGAAGGTGGCGTACATCCAACATTAGATATTCCGATGCGTAGAGAGTATGAAGGAAAAAAACGATATATAGTGTATGGCGATACAAAAAAATTCCATGTTCTACCGCATGACCCAAACGCAAAACGCCTGCTGTTCCCGCTTGGTGATTATGATTTTTCCGATCAAAAGCTATGGGTTAGCACTGCGCTGCATTAATTCTAATAGCTGCGAATCTATGTGAATATTTCTTGCTTTTGCATTTTTCATATTCACCTCCATCTTAATACGGCTACTTTCGTCAAGTACAAAGCCCATAACCCCACCACGCATAGTAAAACGCGGCGCACCGCTGATAGTTAAAGTATCGGCATTGCCAAGAGCCGTTATTATATTATCAACATCCCCCTCCGCAGAGGCAGGAATAAATAATATATCACAGCTGCCCATATCACGAATCGCGTCAAGCCGCTTCACCACAGGGAAGTTAGCTTCTGGGTGAGTGCTGGCGTATTTTTCCACTTGCTGACCAACACTTTCAGAAAAAGGAACTTTATCCTCTTCGTAATAGCAGATTTTTTTAACACTGCGCGGCGGCTCACCAAAGCTGATAAATTTCTGGATCTGAACGATATAAGTCGCCTTAATAGTTTCCGCACTAATATCCGCGCTGGCACTCGTCCCCACTGGCATAACCAGTAGCGGCACAAGCAACAGGAAATATCTAAATTTTATTTTTCTATACATAATAATATTTTTAGCAGATTAATAGCGGAAAGAAACTTTTGCGTACACAGCTCGCGGTATTTCATTTTGTGTTCCGTTCAGCGGCGCACCAAATTCAGCATGGTTATTATCCAGTAAATTTTGTCCGTCCAGTGATATTTCTATATTGTCGGTCGCTTTCCAAATAATTTGTGTGTCAAAACGGAAATACGCATCCACGCTTTGATTTGGCAGTTCGCCAACATAATAACCCGTGTTAATCAGGCGCACATCATGCGGAAGATATAATTGCGAACGCAGCATAAATTTATGGTGGGGCGCATCGCCTTCTTGCCCTTTGAAAAGAGTATCTTGGCTAATGCCCTTATCTAATAATAAATTTATATAGCTATAGTTGGCTTTTAAGTTCCAAATTGAAGTCGCGTCCCAAGTCGCACTAGTTTCAAAACCATAAGCCCGCCCAGAACCTAAAGTGCTAATTTCGAATGGCAGGTAGAAATTCCCCCCCCCCGCATCAACAGCGTCTAGCGGCTCATAAGTAGTAAGCCTACTGTAATTATTGATGAAAGCCGTGGAATCCAAAGTTAATTTCTGAATGGGCTTTACGCGGTAACCCACCTCATAAGCCACCAAATCTTCCGACTTCAGGTCTTTGTTATATTGCTGCTGCGCGATAAGCCCTGCTCCTAAAGGCTGAATGTTAAATTGCCAGCTTTCTTCGGCAATGCTCGGCGTGCGAACCGCGTGAGAAACCGCCGCCCAGATGGTTTGTTTGTCATCTGGGTAATATGATAACCGCGCACTTGGCTCTAAGGCAAAGCCGCTAAAGCTGTTATGCTCAAATTTACTGCCCAGCGTAAAATACATTTCTTGCGGAATAACGGCGTAAGTATCTTGCAAAAACGCGCTTAAGATAGTCTCGCTATTAATATCCCGAGCGATAGCAATTTGTGATGAACCTGTCATGTCAACGCTGATAAAGCGCGTATCCGCCCCCCACATAACGCTATGACGATCGCTAGCCTTCCAAGCGGTCTGATAGTCAAAATCAAAAGTGTATAAATTCTGTGTAAGGGAAAAATAATCTAAATGTTTGTAATCAATATAACTTTGAAAGGTAGATTGGAATTCATCATTATGTTTTTCGTCCCATTTCCCCAATATATTCATACCACGAGCATTAAATTCATCAGAAAACGAATCTAACCCGCTAGAGCTAGTGAAGGATGGGATTGATAAATATAAATCTGAACTATTAGAATAAGCATCCCCCTGCACAGTTATTTTGCGTGTGTCTGAAACATTAATGTCTGAACGAAAGCCGACCTTACCCATCTGCCAAGCATTATGACCGCTAGAACCATCGGTAACTAAAGGAGTTGAGGCGCGATCGGAAAATTCAGCGTAAGTGCGGTAGTAAGCATGTTCCCCGATCTTTCCGCCATAGCGAACATCTGTTACATTATGGTCTTGATTGCCCACCAAAGTGCTGGCATATAAACCTTGGGTAGCAGCCGAACTTTTCGTGATAATATTGATAATACCATTTACCGCATTAGCTCCCCACTGCGTCGCTCCGGGCCCACGAATAATCTCAATTCTATCAATATCTTCAAGCGGCATATTTTGCTCGTCCCAATATACCCCAGCAAATAGCGGCGTATAAACGCTACGACCATCAATTTGTACCAGTAATTTATTGGCAAACTGCCCGTTAAACCCGCGCGAGGAAATCGCCCAGCTATTAGACTCTGTTTGTGCCACATCCAATCCGGGAACGCCGCGCAACACTTCCGCCACGCTCGTTGCACCCGATGTTTTAATATCATCATTACTCACCACATAAATAGCGGCGGCGGCACGAAATGAATCCTCTGGCTTGCGCGAAACCGAGGTTACAATACTCCCCAAGCTTTCCAGCGAAAGAGTGCCGAGGTCATCAACCGCCCCTGCATCCGCAGCCAAAGCTGTACTTGGCAATACAAGGTTTGGCAACGCCATCACCCCACACATCAAATAGTAAAAAATAGATTTTTTCATATAAACCTCCAAAGCAACCTAATATCTTAATGGCAAAATCGCGCCATAACGACACAAGCAATAGCATAGGAGGAGTAAAGGAAAGATTAACTGGAATAAATAAATGCAAATTTAGAGATTTATTTTACATAATTCCCCGAAACTACGACATTTTTGCAACAGTATAGCAATCCCTTGTTTTTCAGCTAATAATATGCGATGACTATAATAAATAAGGGGGGCTTACTATGCACTGGCTATATCTTTTTGCGGCAATATTATCAGAGGTCGCTGGCACTATCTCCATGAAATATTCGTATGGTTTCAGTAAATTACTTCCTTCTGTGCTGCTTTTCGTGTTTTACGGAATGGCACTCGCATTCATCACCATTGCCCTGCGAAAAATTGACCTAAGCATCGCCTATACCATCTGGGCGGGAGTGGGCACAGCCATCATCGCCATCATCGGAATATTTTATTTCGGCGAGCAAGCCACCGCGCTAAAAATATTCTCCATCGCGCTGGTTATTTCTGGAGTCGTCGGGCTGAAGCTTTCCGCCTCTTAAATTTCCTCCACTGGCTGCAAAAAATCAAGTTTTCCTGCACTCACCATGCTTTCCAATGCTGGCAAAGTCACTGCATTTGCTTCGTTGAAATTTCCGACCATAACGCGGCGAAGGGCAGAAATATAGCCATAACACCCAAGTTCGCGCCCCATATCGCGAGCGAGTGAACGAATATATGTCCCTTTTCCGCAGTGACAGAGAAAATCGGTTACATTAGTGTCGCCCCCCACAATCTCCAAAGATACCACCGATACTTGCCGAGATTTTATTTCCACAGCTTGACCAGCGCGAGCAAGGGCATAAGCCCGCTTGCCGCCAAGTTTTATCGCGCTATAATTAGGCGGTGTTTGCATTATATCGCCCGTAAATTTGTGCAGAATTTCTTGGATTTCGGCGATGGTCGGGCGAGCATCAGAGCTTACAACCACCTGCCCTTCCGCATCGTCAGTTTCGCGCTCTTGCCCCCATGTTACGCTGAATTCGTAAGCCTTCTGCGCATCCATCATATACTGCACGGTCTTGGTCGCCTTGCCAAGTGCCAGCGGCAAAATTCCCGAGGCAAGGGGATCAAGCGTCCCCGCATGTCCAATTTTGATTTTTCTTTTTTCGTCTGTTTCGGCTCTTGGCAATTGGTAGAGCAGCCACTTCACCTTCGCCACCGCCGCCGCCGAACTCATCCCCACAGGCTTATCAAGATTTATCCAGCCGTTTATCATAATTTTATGGCATAGCTACAAATTTTGAATTCGGCAAAACTTCTAGGTGCTTCAGAAGATCTCTTTTTTCAAATGAATCTGGGCATTTTTCTACAGTTTCTTTGATTTCTTTTACTATTGGTTCTAAAATTACCCTATCTGCAAATAGATTATTTTCTTTTGCGTATTTATAGGCAAGTATTATACCACGAGCAGTATGAGATGTATCAACCTGTTCTGGATCTGAGGTAGTAAATTGCTGCAACAAGCCGATCCCCCTAAATGGCTGTTCTTCTTCCCATTTTGGGACTATTTTTGCTATCGGGTCAGCAATTTCTTGTTGGTTGAATAATTTTTCCAATTTTAAGCGCAAAATCCCTGCTGAAAAACGTTCTATAATAGCATCTGGAGCCATAGACTCCAGACGATCACTATCTGTTTCTAGAAATCCCCTATTCAAAATAATTGGGCTAGCCATAAGCATTCCTTGTTTTACAAATATTATGTTTCTGGTTTCAAATCTCGCTGTACTTCTGGTTTTTGCAGTAAGTTATTGATGCGCTGCGCTTCGTCATAAGATTCGTCAAGAGCGAAGAAAATTTTGGGTGCATGGCGCAGTTTTACGCGCTTGGAAACCAGATGGCGCAGCTCGGCGGAGGATTTTTTGAGGGCTTCCAGCAACCCCTCTTTATTCTTTCCCGCCAGCGGCATAACAAAGGCGGTAGCGTTTTTAAGGTCTGGGCTGACGCGCACCTCCGAAACCGTAATAGACGCGCCGAATAAATCCATAGAGTGAACCTCGCCGCGAATCAAAACATCCGCCAGCGCGTGGCGAATTTCCTCACCAACGCGAAGATTGCGCGGTGAGGTTGGTTTTTTGGAAAAATGTGATGTGTCTATTGTATCGTTCATAGTTGTCGGCAATCTAATTTATTGATTTATAAAATAAAATATTTAATTGGTTTATCTTTGCTGCAATGATATCAGTTATAAATTATGTAATAAAGACTATTGCATTCCAACTTACCATATGGTAAATTTTACTCATGAAACCAACTGAAAACAATTTAATCGTAAAATTCTGGAATCATCTGAAGATGGTTCTTGATGATATGATATATGCTGCTTTATAGGCAGCTTTTTGTGGCTAGGTGGCGAGGTCATATAATTGCATAGCCGCCATAATTATTGAATAAATAATTGTAATTCCTCCAGTTAAAATGAGCAGTCTTATGGCTGTTATTTTCCATTTTTCCATGCTGGGCTTAAAGTCAAACTGTATTTGTCTTGCCTGCCCATCTTCATAGCGAATATATTGTAACTCGGGCAGAGTTCCATAACTCAAAATCTCCAGTGCAAAAAATTCTTTAGATGCCAAAGAATCCATACACAGAACATGCTCTCCATCAGGTGTGAATTTTTCAGTATACAGAAGGCTAGGACTTAACTTGAAAAAATCTGGCTTTTTAAGATGCACAATTTCTATATTTTTAGCCTGTTTATAACCCATATTTTGCAATAGATAAGACTGGGTATGGATTGTGACATTCTGGCTTGTTATATGGTAACGAAAAGAATGAGGAAACCAGAATACCAACTTAGCTTTTGGCTCAAGAAATTTTAGGGCGTAAGTAACAATGCCACCAAATAACGCGGCGACCGCATATCCGATAAAAGCTTTTTCACCCTCCATACGCTAAACGCTCCTAGCTGTTTCTTCAATCTCGAAGGCTTCGATTTGATCATTCACGCGCATGTCTTCGTAATTCTCAAACGCCATACCGCACTCTAGCCCGCTTTTAACCTCTTTCACTTCATCTTTGAAGCGTTTTAGGGTTTTGAGCGTGCCTTCATGAATCACCACATTATCGCGCAGCAAGCGCACTTTCGCGCCGCGTTTGATGATGCCGTCAGTCACCATACAGCCAGCGATTTTGCCCGCCTTGCTGATATTGAAGACTTCACGGATTTGCGCGTAGCCGAGGAAATTTTCACGAAGCGCAGGCGATAGCATTCCTGATAGTGCCGCCTTCACATCATCCACCACATTATAAATAATTGAATAATAGCGTATATTCACTTTTTCTTTGGCAGCTAGTTCCTTCGCTTTTGGCGCAGCGCGAACATTAAAGGCGATAATCATCGCGCCCGTTGCCTTGGCAAGGGTTATGTCCGATTCGGTAATCGCGCCCACGCCACTATGCAGCACACGCACAGCGACCTCATCGCCTGAATATTTGCTGATAGAGCCAGCAATCGCCTCCACCGAGCCTTGCACATCGCCCTTGATGACCACCGCTAGTTCTTTTGCGTTAGTCCCAGCTGCTGCCCCAAACAAATTTTCCATGGTGCGGGCGGAAGAAATTACGCCTTGCTCGCGGATGCGTCGTTCGCGGTATTCGGCAATGTCGCGGGCAGTTTTTTCATTTTCCACAGCGGCAAACACATCGCCCGCTTCAGGCGCAAGATTCAAGCCCAAAATCACCACAGGCATCCCTGGAATGGCTTGTTTAAGCGCGTTGCCTTTATCGTCAATCAGTGTCCGCACGCGCCCATAAGCCGCACCCGCCACCACAATATCGCCAACTTTAAGTGTACCTTTTTGCACGAGAACAGTTGCCACCACGCCTTTTCCTTGGTCGAGCCGCGCTTCCACCACGATGCCCGCCGCTGCGCGGTTTGGATTAGCTTTTAGCTCCAGAACTTCGGCTTGCAGCAAGATAGTTTCCACCAGCTTGTCCAAATTCAGATTTGCTTTTGCCGAAACTTCCACCACCATCACATCGCCGCCGAATTCCTCAGGCACGAGGTCATATTGCATCAATTCCTGCTTAACCCGCGACGGATCAGCTGCTGGTTTATCAATTTTATTCACCGCCACCACAATCGGCACACCTGCCGCTTTCGCGTGGCTGATTGCCTCTTTGGTTTGCTCCATGATGCCGTCATCAGCCGCCACCACCAACACCACAATATCGGTGATTTTCGCGCCCCGCGCCCGCATCGCGGTGAAGGCTTCATGCCCTGGAGTATCAAGGAAGGTAACTTTTTGCCCGCCTTCAACTTCCACCTGATACGCGCCGATATGCTGGGTAATTCCGCCCGCTTCTTTCGCCACCACATCAGTTTTTCGTAGTGCGTCAAGCAGTGAGGTTTTACCATGATCCACATGCCCCATGATGGTCACAATAGGTGGGCGCGGCTGCAGATTTTCCTCAGCTTCCTGCTCATCCGATTTCAGCACATTTTCCACATCCCCCTCGGTAACGCGCTTGAATTTATGCCCGAATTCACCAACCACCAACTCCGCCGTGTCGGCATCAATGGTCTGGTTAGCAGTCGCCATAATCCCTAGTTTCATTAGGGTTTTAATAACATCAACTACGCGCTCTGCCATGCGGTTTGCCAGTTCGGCAACGGTAATCGCTTCTGGTATCACCACATCGCGGATGACTTTTTCACTCTCAACACTGCCGCCCATGGCTTTTTTAATGGCTTTTTCACGGGCGCGGCGGATAGAAGCAAGCGAGCGAACGCGCTGCTCTTCCATGCTTGAAAGTGCTTGATTTATATTTATTTTACCAGATGAACGGCGGTCATCCAGACCTTTTAGTTTAAGCTTGCCAGCCTTTTCCTTCTTTTCTGCTTCTTCAGATTGAACAGGAGTAGAGAAATTCGGCTTATTTACTGGTTTTGTCGTCGCAGCTGGCGGCGCAGCTTGCGCTTTTTCAACCTCCATAAACGCTGGCTTTTTAATCGGCGTAACGATCCCGTTCTTTGACGGAACAACAAAATCAGGCTTAGGAGCGGGCTTTGCAATTTTTATTTCTTTTGGCTCTTCAACCACAACTTCCGCTGGCTCTTCTATCGCTGGCTCTGGCTCTACAATTTTCGCATCACCACGCAGAACTCGCGCTTTTTCTTCCTCAATACGGCGTTCTTCGGCGCGAATCGCCTCTTCTTTCGCCCGCTCTTCCGCAAGCTTGAGCGCATTCAATCTGCCTTGGCGTTCCTCATTGGTCAAATGACGCATGGAGTCATCATCCGCCCCAAACATACTGCCCGCTTGCCGCACCTCAACCATTGAGCCAGCACCCGCCCCTTGCGTGAATGTACGGGTTTTACGCACTTCAACCGTCACCGACTTGGAGCGACCATGGGTAAAGTTTTGCTTCACCTTGCCGCTTTCCACAGTCTTCGTGAGCTGCAAACGGCTAGGGCTTGCAACTTTCAAGGTTTCTTTTTTAGAACTGTCTTTGTTTTCGGTCATGGCTGTTTTTATAGTTTAGTTAAATGTTAAAGGCTAGCAAAATCGCAGTGTCGGTGTCAGTGGTCTGTGTCGGTTATACATATTTCTGACACCGACAACCGACACCGACACAAAATCACTCCCAGCTCGCCCGCGCCGCCATAATTAGCTCGCCAGCTTCGTCCAAGTTCATTGAACCATTTGGCAAAATATCAAGCAATTCAGCCGAAGACAAATCAGCGAAATCATCAAGGGTAAGCACCTTGTTTTTGCCAAAATTTTCTAGCCATTCGTCTTTTAAGTTTGGATGCTCATTCACGAAGGTGATAAGCGAATCTTCCAGACCCAAAGCTTTTAATTTTGCAGATTTTTCTTGCTGTTTAGCTTCCAACCAGTTTTGTGCGCGGTTATGCAGCTCTTCAGCAACAGACTCGTCAAACCCTTCGATAGAAGCAAGGTCAGAAAGTGGAACAAACGCCACTTCTTCAATAGAGGTAAAGCCTTCAGTAACTAGCAAGTGTGCGATAACTTCTTCCACATCAAGAGCTTCAATAAACAGCGCGGAAAGCGTGTTGAATTCCTCGGCGCGGCGTTCAGATTCCACCGCTTCGGTAAGAATATCAATACTCCAACCAACAAGCTGCGAAGCAAGGCGAACATTCTGCCCGCGGCGACCAATCGCCAGTGACAGCTGGTCATCAGGCACAACAACTTCAATGCGCCCTTTGTTTTCGTCAATCACCACCTTGCTAACTTCCGCCGATGACAGCGCGTTCACCACAAAAGTTGCGGCATCTGGCGACCATGGCACAATATCAATTTTCTCGCCCTGCAATTCACCAACCACCGCTTGAACACGGCTGCCGCGCATCCCAACGCAAGAAAGCACAGGGTTGATGCTGGAATCCTTGGAAAGAACCGCGATTTTTGCTCTCGACCCTGGATCGCGTGCCACTGCCTTAATTTCAATAATTCCATCATAAATTTCAGGAACTTCCTGCGCAAATAGTTTCGCAAGGAAATCAGGGTGTGTGCGCGAAAGGAAAATCTGCGCCCCTGTTTTTTCGCGGCGGACATCAGCGATATAAGCGCGGATACGGTCACCAACGCGGAACAACTCGCGTGGGATTAGGTCATCGCGGCGAATAACCGCCTCGGTGCGCCCAAAATCCACCACCACATTGCCATATTCCACGCGCTTAACCACGCCGCTGATAATTTCGCCGATTTTGTCTTTGAATTCTTCAAATTGCTTGTCGCGCTCAGCATCCCGCACTTTTTGTAGCACCACCTGTTTCGCGGTTTGCGCGGCAACGCGCCCAAAATCAATCGGTGGCAACAAATCTTTAAGTTCATCGCCAAGCTCAAGGCTTTTATCCAGCTTTTTCGCCTGTGCTAGCGTCAGCTCGGTCACCTCATTTTCGACCACTTCCACCACCGTACGCACGCGGTAAAGCTTAATTTCGCCAGTCTTTTTGTCAATTTCCGCACGGATATTATGCTCATGTCCATATTTGCGCCGACCAGCCACCTGAATTGCTTGCTCCATCGCGTCAACCACCGCGTCCTTTGGCAAGCCTTTTTCACGCGCCACAGCATCCGCAATCTGAAGCAGCTCGGTGCTGCCATAAATCGGTTGCCCATACACAGGTTGCCCAGCAGCAGGTTTTTTGGCACTCATAATATTATCCTTTCGTTTATTCGTAGTTATCGTAGTTCGTAGACCGTAGTTAGTTATTTCTTTTATCTTTTTTAGGTTTGTTTTCAGCATCCTGCTTTTTCAGATACTTAGCAACCAAATCATCGGTCATCACCATCTTTGCAGTTTTTATATAGCTAAGCGGCAATTCAAATTTTCCTTCGGTGGTTTCTATGTTCACCATATCGCCAGAAATACCCAGCAAATTGCCGCGAAATCTTTTACGCCCGCCAACGGGAATCATGGTTTCCGCTTTTATTTCATTACCCGCAAAGCGCGAATAATCCTCGCGTTTTACTAGCGGTCGATCAATACCGGGGGAGCAAACTTCAAGGCTATACGCGCCAGAAATTGGCTCTTCAACATCCAGCAGGGCGGAAACTGTATTGGTTATTTCCACGCAGTCGTCGAAACCCATAATCCTATCATCCGCCCGTTCCGCCATGATAGACAGCGTTTTGCGCTTGCCGTCCATCAATTTCACCTGCACCAAATTATAGCCAAGCGCGGCAAGCGACGGCGATATAATTTGTTCTATGCGCGATAATGCGTCCATTGTATATTCCTTATAAACCGTACTTGTCATGCCAGCGAAGGCTGGCATCCATGCTTAGCAAATTGGCTATATATTTGCGGTATGGTATGGATACCGCACAAAAAACAACATTGTGGCGGTATGACAAAAAGGCAACAAAAAAGGCGGGTAAAACCCACCTTCTAGCCACCTCAGATTGTCATACAATACATAATTTCCCGCCTATTTCAAGCTTTTTATTCGCTTGTGGCGTTTTTTTCTATCATATATTCCAATTTGCGGACGGCAAGTTCTGCAAGTTGCTTTTGCGACGCACTGCGTGAGCCGATTACCGACACTTCCCGAAGGCTAGCTGGGTCAAAGGCGGTGGCTTTTACTGACTTGCCGATTGCCACAAACTCCACGATGTAGCCGCCAGCCGCCTGTCCGTCATTTTTTGTCACAGCTCTATATCGTTTTTCATGCTGGAATCCTTGCGTTTTTCCAGTTTTATTTTGGTGATTTGCATAGCCGATTTCTCCATCACCGTGCAGTCAAAACCGTGAATATGGAATTTCTCACCAACCGACGGAATAGTTTCCGCCTCATGAATAAGCAGACCAGCAATGGTCGAGGCGTCATCATCAGGCAATCTACAGCCAAGATGGCGGTTTAGGTCACGAAGCGTCACCCCACCATCAACCAGATAGGTGGTTTCGTCCAGCTTTTGAATATCGCTCACCACCTCATCATGCTCATCGTCAATATTACCAACGATTTCCTCAATAATATCCTCCAGCGTCACCATGCCTTGCCAACCGCCATATTCATCAACAACGAAAGCGAAATGTTGCCTTTTACTGCGAAACGCGAGCAGCTGGTCACGAAGAAAGGTAGTTTCAGGGATAAACCAAGGTTTCTTGCATATCGAAAGAATATCATCATTGGTTAGGGTTTCCTGCTTTTCACCCATGATTTTTATCAAATCTTTAACATGCAACACGCCAAGTATATTATCAGGCTCGCCGCGCCACAGAGGAATGCGGCTGTGCATAGTGGAAACGGCTCTTTTAATCAGCTCGCTGGCGGGCAAATCCGCATCCAAAGTCTCCACCTCCATGCGGTGTACCATTATGTCCTGCACCTCTATATCGTTGAGATCCAGAATACTGCCGAGCATATCGCGGTCTTGCTTAATCATCTTACCTTCGCGATGATGCAACTCAATTGTCCCGCGAATTACATCAGTTGCTGAAACTAAGCTATTGGTTTTATTAATATCAATACCGATAATTTTTAGAAGCACACGAATAAATATATGAATGCTATAGGTAATCGGCCAAAGAACCTTCACCAAAAATTGTAGAGGGGTAGCAAATATTAAAGAAACTTTTTCTGAATTTTGTATGGCATAAGTCTTTGGTAAAACTTCACTAAAAATCACAACCAAAAGCGTCATAATTACAGTTGCAACAATCAAACCACTGCCATCACCAAACAAACGAACAGAAAGGGTGGTGGCTATTGCCGAAGCAGCAATATTAACAGCATTATTGCCGAGCAAAACCGTGCCAATCATCGTCTCTTTTTCTTTACGCAAACGACTGACAATCGCCGCTTTCTTATTTCCGTCCATTACTAATTGATAAATACGAGCGCGGGAAACCGCCGTAAGAGCGGTCTCAGCAGATGAAAAGAACGCCGAAAACAGCAAACAAAGAAATATAGTTATACTATAAAAAATAATTTCATTATCCATGATTTGGGCAATATATTTGTAAAATATAAAAACTGCAAGAAAAATGACATTCGATATTTATCCCACTTGATATAGATCAAGTTTAGTATATCTAATGCGGGTATGATAAAATCGACGAACCTATCAAAAGAAGCCGCCAGTCCTCTGTCGCCTCACCTCGAAATGCTTAAGGGCTTGCCGTTGTTTGCGGGCGTGGACGCTGGGGCTTTGCGTGGTATTTTGCAATATGCCCGCGTCACCGACCATGAAAAAGGCGATATGATTTTCATGCAGGGCGAAAGAGCTACGCGCTTCTACATCATACTTGAAGGCTTTGTAAAACTGTTCAAGGGCAATGCTGATGGCGCAGAATCTATACTCCAAATCCTCACCACTGGAGAAATGCTACTAGAAACCGCTATTTTCAATGATGCCCCATTCCCAGTTAGTGCGCAGGCGGTGGATGGCGTAAAGCTGCTCTCTATACCCGCCACAATAATCCGCAAAAACATCGCCGATAACAAAGCATTAGCAAGTAATATGCTGGCGGAAGTCGCAGGGCGCAGCCAAGCACTCATCACCCAATTTGAGCAAGTGACCCTTAAAAATGCGGTGCAGCGCATTGGGTGGTTTTTGTTAAAACTGTCATTGCAAAACGGTGGAGGAGCTGGAGAAATAAAACTGCCCTATGATAAATCTTTAATCGCGGGCTATCTGGGCATGAAACCTGAGACTTTTTCGCGCACTTTGCAAATCTTAAAGGAACAGGGGGTGGATGTGGAGCGCGGAACAGTAAGCCTTACTAACGCTTTTGCCCTATGCGCCTATTGCGATACGGATCTTGCGACAAAATGCAGCCGCGCAGGCAGCGATGCCTGCCCCAACCCTGACTGCATATAGGTGATTTAGTCCCCATTTTGTCCTTCATGCCTCAAAAATAATTGGCGGATAAATGAGTGATTATTGCTGTTTTATGCCCCTAAAAGTACCGTTTTTTACTTTAAGTTCTTGAAATAACTATTTGATATTGCTTAATTCACCCTCGTAAAACCGCATAAAAAATTGCATTATTTTTTATTTCAATTTTTTTGATTTTTCCCACTTCCTGACCAATTTCACTTGTTATATTCTTGGGATATGCACCACAGAAAGGAAAATCATCAAATTATAGCTCTTACGAATAGTTAGTGATTATCGTCATTCCGCCGAAGGGCGGAATCTATGCCTTTCAACTGGCTATAACGCTTGTGGTTAGGCATGGATACCAGCCTCTCGCCGCGCTTCGCTATGGCGTAGCGGGTCGTGGTATTACAAAACGCTGCTAACTATTCGTTAATGACTATACCTAGTCAAACAATGCGCGGCTTATTACGAGGATCGTTTTTCTCTTTTTCGCGCTGAGAAAAACTTTTATCATCGGGAGAAATCTTATCATTTTCAGCAACATTTGAGCCACTGCTAACTGATGGTTTGCTGCGCTTATCACCACCGCCGCCGCCAGTTTGCGCCGCCATTGCTGCAAGTTTTGCATTATCCGCAAGCAAATTGCTTGCCTCACGGTTACTACTACGCAGTGCGCTGCCCGCTTGGCGCACGGCGGCAAGCGCATCTTTATTAAGGTTTATGCCAGCAATGCCTGTGTTTTGTTGTGTAGTTTCCTTGCTAGTCGCCTGCGTTTTTTGTGTACTGACTGGAACAACACCTTGTTGTTTTCTTTCTGGAACGGGGGTAGAACTCTGCCTAACCGCTTTATTTATAGCCATATCAGCATTCATTTTTTCTCGGCGCAGCCGACGGCGCACCATGCGTGCTGCTTCGATTCTATTTCTTGCCTGCTCTTGCTCGGCTCTTTGCGTAGTTTCATTTTTTTTATTGATTTCACCAGCGGCACTTTCCACGCCACCTTCCATGGATTTCATTATATTTGCAGTAGTTCTCTTTTCCGATTGATCACGCTTTACATTCTTTTCCTGCATCACAAAGCTTTGTTTTTTCTCAAGCGAGTTCGCCATGTTTTTTGGCAGTTCTTTCAGCACCATTTGTACCACACCATCCGCACAATCACCAACCGCACCATTCGCTCTTATAACTCGCGGATCGTTCATGATTGCTGGGCTTGATATTGCCGCTTGTGCGAGCAAATTCTTATACATATCAACCATCTCAGCAATTTTGCGAGCGAATGCCAGCTTCTCATTCGGTCTGCCCGTATCCACCGCATCTTCTATCGGGCGGTCGCTAAATACCATGTTTTTCAAGCGGCGCAGAATTTCCCGCGCTAGCTCGATTGATTCCTCGCGGGCTGGTTCTTCCAGTGTTTCAATGGAATATAATTCCCTTGCCGTTTGCTGAATTTTTTCGCTGATTTCAAGCAGCGCATCAATCGCCGAGCGGTCGCCAATTGGCTGGTTAAGCAAATGGGTGATGCCACTTTCCAAATCATCGAGCAATCGCTCCACGCTTTGCGCCTGCCGATAGTCCCATGCCTCGGGAATATTCTCTAACCTTGCATCCAGAGCATCCAGCGCAGGATGAGCATCTGGCAAAATTTCCAGCGTGTGGAGTGCTACGGAAAGAGCCAAACTGCCCACCGAAAAATTCGCGCCATCAATTGTATAATGGTTCAAGCGTTCAGGATTATTCAGTGATGCTAGCTTCACCTGCCCAGCATAAAATAATATCAAATCACTTAATGCGCTCGCCTTTGCCAATTGTTCGGGCAGATTGTCAAGGCGCAGCCACTCTTCCATATCCAGATTTAGCTCGCGCAAGTTCCGCAACAAGCGCAGATTTTTCCGCGCATTTTCAAACGAGTTTTCCTGCGTTGGTGGAGATAAATTCTCTGACACAACCAGAGAGTGCGCGACATCTAAGAGCGCGTTGGAAAGTGATAAAAATCTTGCGGAAATATTTTCCATAAATCGCTACTGCTGTGGTGCTGTCTCGGCTGGTTTTTCCGCGCCCTCTTCCGCAGCCGCTGTCCCCATCGCATAAACGCACAAATCCTCGAACGAAACATTATTTTCGATGGCGATTTTATGCAAGCGTTCGAAGCTGTCCATAACCTCCTGCGGAATTGTGCCGCCACGGATGGAAGAAAGCCACCAAGCCTGATGTTGCAGCGGGTGACGAGCTGGGTGCGGCTCACCCACATAAACATGAAACGGGTGCTTAACACCATTAAAATCGCAGGGTACGGTAAATCTTTTCATAGCCGTATTATAACAAAAAATGCCGAGAAATCAACCTTCAATCACGGCGAAATTGGCTATATTATTCACAACCTCGCGCAGTTTCGCCAACAAGCGCAGCCGTTGTTCACGCAAGCTTTTATCCTCGCAGTTCACCATAATCTTCTCAAAAAACGCATCCAGCGGAGCGCGAAGCATTGCCAATCGTTCCATGGCTTCTACAAAATTTTCCTGTTTTTTTAAGCTGTCCAGCTCGCCATAAGCTTTTTCTAACAGCTGCGCCAAAGCTTTTTCCTCTGGCTCTTGCAGCTTTGCTACCTCAAGCGCGGAGCTATAGCTAACAGCGTCTTTTTTCTCCTCCGCCGCCACGATATTCGCCGCGCGTTTATAAGCTGCCAGCAAATTCGCGCCGCTATCGCTGGTAATAAATTCCTGCAAGGCTTTAGCGCGGGCGACAAGGCGCACCAAATCGTCATCGCCATCAATAACCGCATTTACCACATCATGGCGGATATTTTGTTCTTTAAGCATAACTTTCAGGCGGTCAATAACGAATTCCAACAGCGAAGCCGTGACTTTTTCCACCGCATCTTCTGAAATATCCTCATAAGCCGTTTCACTAACCGACAGATATTTCCCGATTTTATGCTCGGCAAATTCTGGGTCATGCAGCTTGGCTTCAGTTTTTTGCACAAGTTTTTCATGCGCTTTGTGCAGTGCCACCGTTTTTGTCGGCTGGCAGGCAAAAATTGGCTTCAGATTCAGCCTAATGCCGTTTTCTAGTAAAATGCGAATGATGCCAAGCGCGGCGCGGCGCAGAGCAAACGGGTCTTTGCTGCCTGTTGGTTTTTCACCAATGGTGAACATGGAAATCAGCGTGTCCAGCTTGTCTGCCAGCGCAATACACACCGAAACTGGCGCGGTGGGAACGCTGTCGCCTGCGCCCGCTGGTTTATAATGGTCACGGATAGCATCCGCCACTTCCTGCGCCTCATTTTGCCCAGTAGCGTAATACCGCCCCATAATGCCTTGCAGTTCAGCAAATTCGCCAACCATCCCCGTTACTAAATCGGCTTTACAAAGTGTCGCTGCTCGCGCTACCAAGTCGCAATTCGTAAGTCGTAAGTCTTTAGCAATTAATAGTGCCAATGCTTTAATCCGCTCCACCTTCTCCGCCACTGTCCCGAGCTTGGCGTGGTAAGTCACGGTTTTTAAGCCCTCCGCCCATTCGGATAGTGGTTTTTTGCGGTCAGTATCCCAGAAAAACCGCGCATCAGCGAATCTTGCACGCAGTACTCGCTCATTTCCTGCGATTATCGCTTTCCCGCCATCTTCCGTTTTCATGTTGGAGGTAATCAAAAAATTCGCCGACAATGCGCCATCTGCATTTTGCAGAGCAAAATATTTTTGGTGCGAGCGCATCACCATGGTCAGGACTTCAGGCGGCAAATCCATAAATTTATCGTCAATTTTCCCGACCAGAACTTGCGGATATTCCACCAAGCCGACCACCTCTTCAAGTAGCACATCGTCTTTTTTAATGGTCAGATTTTTGAGTGCCGAAACCGCCTCCGCCTGCTTAAAAACCTCGCTTTTTCGCTTCTCTCTATCAGCAATCACAAAGGCTTTTTCTAGTGCAGTTTCATATTCATCTGGCGAATTTATAGTAATCGCTGCGGGAGCTAGGAAACGATGCCCGAAGGTGACATTTCCCGCTTTAATTCCTGCAAACTCCACAGGCACAATTTTACCATCAAATATACAAAGAATATTGTGCAATGGGCGCACCCAAGCCGTGCTGCCCGCGCCCCAGCGCATGGATTTCGGCCATGGAAATTTAGCAAGCGTTTCTTCCACAATATTTTTCAAAACTTCGGCGGTTGGCTTGCCCTTCTGATGAATACTCGCGAAATAAACGCCGTCGCGCTTTTCAAGTTGTTCAATAGTCAGATTATTTTTCTTGAGGAATCCGTTCAGAGCAGCTTCTGGCGCGTCCAGCTTCGGGCCTTTCAGCTCGGTGGTTATGTCAGGTTGGATGGCTGGCAGATTTTTAACTATAAGCGCAAGGCGGCGCGGAGTGGAGAAGGCTTGTCTAGCACTGACATTCAGCCCTTTTTGCAAGGAATTTTGCAAATGCGAAATGGCATCAACCTGCATCCGCGCAGGGATTTCTTCCGAAAACAACTCTAGTAAAAAATCAGCCATGCGCCAACCTCCATATTGTCACCCCGTTTTTATAACGGGGTCTGGATAATAAAGATAAAGAAAGACCAGATCCCGCAACAAGTGCGGGATGACAAGAATGAGAATTAAACATTTTCAACCACATTATTCTGTTCATCCATAATAAGCACAACGGGTTTATATGTCTTGGCTTCCTGTGCCTCAAAATGGGCATAAGCGATGATGATAACAATATCACCAACCTCAACCAGATGCGCCGCCGCGCCGTAGACACCGATATTTTTACTCCCCGCAGGTTCAGGAATAGCGTAGGTGGTGAAGCGTTTGCCGTTATTGACATTAAGCACATCCACCTGTTGCCCAGCAAGAATGCCCGTGCGGGCAAGAAGATCGCTGTCAATGCCAATTGAGCCGTTATAACTAAGTTCAGCGTGCGTAACCCGTGCGCGGTGTAGCTTGCTGTGAAGCATGGTGAGTATCATGCAAAAATTTCCTTCTTATTTTTTGATTTTAGAGAATCTATCGTGCCTTTTATGGTGGTGACGCAACTACCTGTTATCAGCGTGCGCTCGCCATCCAGCCGCACCAAAAGCTCACCGCGAGCGCGAGAAGCTTGCAATGCGCGAAAGCTGGTTTTGCCGAGTTTCTTTGCCCAATAAGGTGCGAGGAAAGTATGCGCCGAACCTGTCACTGGATCTTCCTCAATCCCCGCACTCGGCGCGAAAAAGCGCGAAGCAAAGTCATATTCCCCCGTATCTTTATTGGTGGTGACGATAACACCGCGAGCATTTAATTTTGCTAGTTTTTTCATGACAGGGCGGATGGCGATTAGCGTTTCAAAATCCGCCACCTCTACCAGATAATCGTCGCGGTTGCGCTCACAATTGGTGAATTCCACGCCCAGCGCAGCAAGTGCAGGGTCAGGCTTGGCGGTAACGCCAGCAAGAGTTGGAAAATCCAGCTCAATGCCTTTTTTTAGCACCCGCGCCTTAAGCTCACCACTCTTCGTTTGAAAGCTGATTACATCGCCAGTTTTCGCTTGCCCCGCCTGCACAAGAACATGAGCAGCGGCAAGAGTAGCGTGTCCGCACAGAGAAACTTCCATCGTCGGAGTGAACCAACGCAACAAGAATTTCAGCGGTGCTTTTTTCACCACAAACGCCGTTTCCGACAAATTCGCCCGCGCAGCAAGTAGCTGCAACCGCGTATCATCAGGAAATTCAGGCAGTAAATACACCGCCGCAGGGTTGCCACGAAAGGCAACAGGGGTAAAAGCGTCAATTATCCAGAGATTTGTTTGTGTCATATAAGCATCCAGCGACCGTCATACCGACGCAAGTCGGTATCCAGTTCTATTGTTAATCAAATTAATTAATATTTTCATATAAGTCATTCCAATTGGGATTTTGTTTTTCAATAAGCTCCAATTTCCATTTTCTTTGCCATTCTTTAAGTTGTTTTTCACGATAAATAGCTTCGTCTATTCTATCAAAACATTCAACATAAACCAGAATACGCACATTATATTTTTTAGTAAAACCTGCAACCAGCCCTTGTTTATGCTCAAAAACTCTGCGAGCAATATCGTTTGTAACTCCTATGTAAAGCGTACCATTTCTTTTACTCGCTAATATATAAACATAAGCACGCGTCATTAATTCTGGATACCGACTTTCGTCGGTATGACGACATCGCTCTTGGCGTAAGTTTCGCAACATCCCTTCGCCAATGCCCTAACTCTTGCAATATAGGAGGCGCGTTCGGTCACCGAGATAACGCCGCGGGCATCCAGCAAATTAAAACGGTGCGAGGCTTTTATACATTGGTCGTAAGCGGGTAGTGGCAGGCTTTTGGCGAGGAGAGAAAAACATTCCTTTTCCGCGTCTTCAAACTGGCGCAGCAATTGTTCCGTATCGGCAAATTCCAGATTATAAGCCGAAAACTCGCGCTCATTTTGCAAGAAAACTTCGCCGTAGCTCACGCCTGCGCCATTAAAATCCAAATCATAAACATTCTCAACGCCTTGAATATACATAGCGAGGCGTTCCAGCCCATAAGTAATTTCGCCAGAAACAGG
>SXRF01000042.1 GCA_005792635.1 Rickettsiales bacterium | reverse complement strand
TGGTGGCGAATGGGTCAAAACGGGGTGAAGGTGGACAGCTTCCCGCTTTAAATGTTACAGTGTAAATCGCTCGCCTGGGCCATTCCACAGCGGGCGTGATGCTTATTTCGCCGCCGCCGCACCATTATATTTATTCCATTGAGGACTTGGCGCAGCTGATTTACGACCTCAAGCAAATCAACCCAGCGGCGATAGTTTCAGTAAAGCTGGTTTCGCAGTCAGGCATCGGCACGATTGCCAGCGGCGTGGCGAAAGCAATGGCAGATAAAATCGTGATTTCTGGGCATTCAGGCGGCACAGGCGCAAGCCCGTGGAGCAGCATAAAACACGCGGGCATTCCGTGGGAAATGGGGCTGGCGGAGGCGAACCAAGTTCTGACCCTCAACCGTATGCGCCACCGTGTGCGCCTGCAAACTGACGGCGGGCTTAAAACTGGGCGCGATATTGTGATTGCCGCGATGCTCGGCGCGGAGGAATTCGCGCTCGGCACGGCTTCGCTAATCGCCATGGGCTGCATCATGGTGCGCCAATGCCACTCCAACACCTGCCCAGTGGGCATCACCACGCAAGACCCGAAACTACGGGCAAAATTCGCGGGAAGTGTGGATAAGGTAATCAATCTATTCAGCTTCGTGGCGGAGGAAGTGCGCGAAATCCTTGCCGCGCTCGGCTTTGCCCGCCTTGACGACATCGTCGGGCGCACTGATTTACTGGCGCAAGTCAGCCGTGGCAGCGAAGATCTGGTGGATTTGGATTTGAATAATTTGCTCGCCCAAGCTGACGCGGGCAACAAGCCGCGCTTTTTCGCGCTAGACGGACGCAACGAAGTCCCCGACACGCTGGACGCGCAAATGCTGCGCGATGCCCACGGTGCGCTTGAACGCGGCGAAAAAATCCAGCTTGCCTATACGGTGAAAAACACCATGCGAACCATCGGCGCACGCCTGTCTTCCAGCATATTGCGTAGTGGCTATGATTTGCAGGATGACGCAATAACCCTGAAACTTCGCGGCTCGGCTGGGCAATCGCTGGGGGCATTTGCGGTGCGCGGACTTCGTATTGAGCTGCTGGGCGATGCTAATGATTATGTCGGCAAAGGCTTGTCGGGTGCGACCATCATCGTCCGTCCGCGCCCGTCGAGCAACCTCGTTTCGCACCAAAACACCATCATCGGCAACACGGTTTTATACGGCGCAACTTCGGGCAAACTCTTCGCGGCGGGACAGGCTGGCGAACGCTTTGCCGTGCGTAATTCTGGCGCGGAGGTGGTGATTGAAGGTTGCGGCTCAAACGCCTGTGAATATATGACGGGCGGCGTGGCGGTTATCCTCGGCAGCGTCGGGCATAATTTCGGCGCGGGCATGACGGGTGGCATGGCGTTTATTTATGATGAGGACGCTAATTTTGAAAAGCGCGTCAATGACGAAAGCGTGGTGTACATCCGCGTTGCAAGCAAACATTGGGAGAGCGTGCTGAAGGATTTAATCGCGCAGCACCTCGCAAATACAGAGTCCAAACGCGCCGAAACCATCCTCGCTGGCTGGGAATATGAACTGCCAAAATTCTGGCAAATCTGCCCAAAGGAGATGCTGGATAAGCTAGATTTTCCGCTGGTGGATGATAAACTGAAAAATAAAATAGCTTAATACAAAGGAACAAAAAATGCTTAAAAAATTACTTATTAGTGTAGTTGTTTTAGTTATTGGTTTTGCTGGTTATGTAGCCACTCTTCCTGATGATTTTCGCTATTCTCGATCTTTAGCTATTAAAGCATCGCCAGAAGTTATCTTTGAGAAAATTAACAACCCTAAAAAGATGGCAGAGTGGTCTCCGTGGAAGGAACTTGATCCAAACGGAACATTTTCATATGAAGGTGAAGAATCTGGAATAGGAGCAATTTCAAAATGGTCTGGCAATGCTGATTTAGGAGAAGGTATCTACACAATTATTGATAGCATTCCTTATAGGACAGTTATAATCAAGCTTGATTTTATTCGCCCTATGACTGCAAGCAATCAAGCAGAATTTAGCCTTACACCAGAAGGCGAGCAAACTCTCGTTACTTGGTCAATGTATGGTAAAAATAACTTTATTGGCAAAGCTATGGGACTCATTTTTAATTGCGAGAAAATGCTTGGTGATATGTTTGATAAAGGTCTAAACAACCTAAAAACTATATCAGAAAATACAAATAATAATAACCCATAATAGAAATTTGCGTGACAAATAATTTTGACATCGGCGACATCGTCATAGTGAATGACAAAATGCAGCGCGGATATTCGTATCGTTTGCTTGCTCCGATTGGTGAGGATTTTGCGGGTGGTTTCCGCCCTGCTTACAGCCCGCAGGAAATGCTGGCTATGGGTGTTTTTGAGGGCAAATACTTAAATGATTGCCGCGCTGAATTCCCCGAAGATTGGTTCGCCAAAGCTAAATTTTCCAATACCCCAGACGAAGGCTTAAATTATTTCCACATTAAAAGCCGCCAACCACTATCAGTTTGGCAGGAAAAAGGCTGGATAATCGGTAGCGACCCAAGGGGTTGGTTTCAGTGGTATTGCCGCTATTATCTGGGCAGGCGCGAAGATGCAGTGGACGAGCTGCAAATCAATCGTTGGCGGAATTTTTCGCGTCACGCAGGGCAGATAAAAGCCAATTGCAAGCCACACGACCTAACCTGCCGCCCGCGTCAACGCCAAGCCCTGCTCCAATGGTCATACGACCCGTTTATATAGTTTCCTAATCTCCGTCGAGGAATGCGCATCACGGCGCAAACGGGCGAAACGGATAGACCGCCGCATCCGCAAATTGGTTTTACTCGCAAGGCTGGTGAAGGAATATGGAGCGCGGTCAAAAACAATAATCGGCAGCATCCGCAAAATATCCTGCCATCTTTGCCAGCGGTGGAAACCCGCCAGATTATCCGCACCCATCAGCCAGACGAATTTTGTGCCTTTATATTTATTTTGCAGATACTCTATAGTTTGATAGGTATATTTCACCCCGATTTTTTGCTCAATATCGGAAACAAAAATGCGGCGATTGCCTTTAGTAATCGCTTTGGCAGAGGCGAAGCGTTCGCTATAATCGGCAAGGCTATCCGCATTTTTTAATGGGTTTTTTGGGCTAACCAGCCACCAGATTTCATCTATGCCAAGCGCGGCAAGGGCGTATTCGCTGATGTGCAAATGCCCAGCATGAGCGGGGTTAAACGACCCACCCAACAAGCCAACAACGCGGTTTTTGGTGTAAATTGGTTTCACTTGGCTGCTTGTTATACGCAACTTAAGGTTGCATGTCCGCCTGTAAATTATTGTTTATATACAAGACTAGATAACAGTTTTTGCTATATTTACAATCTATTTTTCCGTTTTTACCACAAAACTCTATAAACCCTACTCCCAGAGCATATTCTTCCGTGTTATGGTTACTTGAATTGGAAAATTTGACAACCAATATAGCTATTAACGAATAGTTAGAGATTATCGTCATTCCGCCGAAGGGCGGAATCTATGCCATAAAATTGGCTATAACGCTTGTTGTTAGGCATGGATGCCAGCCTACGCTGGCATGACAAAGTGCTGCTAACTATTCGTTAAGTGCTATAACTAGGTCTTTTTGCATGCAGTTGATAATCATTCTCATGGCAAGCCATTGAATTATAACTATTCTCTATGATATGGATGCCCCGTCAGCAGCGTGTGAGCGCGGTAGAGCTGTTCGGCGAGTAGCCCGCGCACCAACATGTGCGGCCATGTCACCCGCCCGAATGACCACACTAGCTTTGCGTGGCTGCGCGTGGCAGCATCCAACCCATCCGCGCCGCCAATGACAAAGGCGAATGATGAAATACCGCTTTGTTGCCACTTGCCAAGTTTCGCCGCAAACTCGCTGCTAGACAGCGTTTCCCCGCTTTCGTCCAGCGCGATGACGCATTCATAACCCGCGCAAGCCGCCAGCAATTGCTCGGTTTTTTGCAGTTCCTTGCACTCAATTTTCCACGGCAAGCGTTTGATATATTCCAGATAAAGCTGGTGTTTTGCGTCAGCCTTCGCTTTGCCAACCGCCGCGATGAGGATTTTCACGGCTTGCTCCCCATTCCCTTAAATCCCATGGCAACCACATACATTTCAGCGGAATCAGCGCGGCTAGCCTTGGGCTTAGCGTGTTTTACGCTTTCAAAATCCCTGTGCATCTGCGCCAGCAACTCTTTTTCCGCGCCGCCTTGAAAAGTTTTGGCAATAAAAATCCCGCCCACCTTCAAAACCTCACAGGCAAAGGGATAGGCGGCTTCTATCAGTGCCATAATCCGCAAATGATCCGTCGCCTGATGCCCTGTGGTGTTAGGCGCCATATCGGAAAGCACAATGTCCACATTGTTTGGAATTAGTGCGCGTATAACCTCTGGCGCGTTATCCGCCATAAAATCCAGCTGGATAACCTTCGCGGTGGGAACGGCGGGCATCGGCAGAATATCCACGCCAACCACCAGCGGTTTTTCCTCGCTGGATTTAACCCGCATTGCTGCAACTTGCGTCCACCCCCCTGGTGCTGCACCTAGATCCAGCACGGTTTTCCCGACTTTCAGAAACTTGAATTTATCGTCCAGCTCAATCAGCTTATACGCCGCCCGCGAGCGATAACCTTCTTTTTTGGCAAGGGCGACATACGGGTCGTTAAGCTGGCGTTGCAACCAGCGGGTGGAGGATGGCTTGCGCCCCCGCGCCGTTTTTACGCGAGTTTTCAGCTCACGATTGCCCGAAAACCCACCTGCGGATGATTTACTCATGATTTTTGCTTCTCTAGCAACGAAAGAATAATCCCCTCGCGCACCCCGCGATCGGCGATGGTGATGCTTTCCGCCTGCCAGAGGTTGCTAATCGCCTCAAAAATCGCGCATCCTGAGAGGATGAAATCCGCCCTATCCGCGCCAATACATGGGTGGTTGAAGCGTTCTGACGGGCGCATAGCAAGGAGTTTGCGGGTTGCAGCGCGAATATCGGCGACTGTAAGCGTTATTCCGTCAATGCGCGTGCGGTCATAGCGCGGCAAATCCAGATGAATAGCGGCAAGCGTCGTCACCGTTCCCGAGGTTGAAAGCAGCTGTACACCGCCGCCAGCAATGGTCTGCGCGATATTATTTGCCATATCAAACGGCTTTAATTTCTCCATCAGCGTTCCCACCATGTCGTTAAACGCGATGTCGGCAAGGTTCGACCCACCGAATTTATCGGACAAATTCATCACGCCAAAACCAACGGAAAGCCAGTCGGTTATGGTTTTATCGCGCTCCACATCCACCCACATAAGCTCGGTGCTGCCACCACCAATGTCAAACACCACAGCGCGTTTCGAGCTATCAGTAAGCAACGATGCACATCCAGAAAAAGCAAGATTTGCCTCATCCTCCGTGGTGATAATGTCAATTTCCATACCCGTTTCGCGGCGTACGCGCTCTAAAAATTCCAGCCCGTTTTCCGCCCGCCGACAAGCCTCCGTCGCCACAAACCGCGAACCTGCAAGCGAATATCGCTCTAGCTTTTTCTGGCAAACCCGCAGCGCGGAAAGCGTGCGCTCCATCGCCCCCTCGGTTAGCACGCCTGTGGTACTGACATCCTCGCCAAGGCGAACAATGCGCGAAAAACTATCCATAATCCGCAGCGCACCACCAGTTCCGCTATTGGGAGTGGCAATAAGCAGGCGGCAGTTATTCGTCCCTAAATCCAGCGCGGCGAAAATCGGCGCACTGTCACCGCTGCCCTGCTGCCCATAGCGGGCGGACGCGACAAAAGTCTCATGCAGCATAGCTGTTGCTTTCTATATTCTGTGCCAGATTCGGCTTATACTTCATGAGGCATAGCTTAAAACATAAATCTGGCTGACACAAGGGCATTAAACGGACAAAATCCGCCAACTGTCACAAAAGCTTCACAAATCTGTCATTTATTTTTGGAGGATTTTAGTATAATGTTAACTTATCTACCCTAGGTTGTTCAGGTCTATCCTGATTAACTAATATAATAGGTTAGATTTTATCGTACAGTATCGCGGGTAATATCGCGGTTTTTAACAATTGTTTTAATAAAAGGACTATTTTATGAAAACTTCAACTAAAGAACTTTCGCAAGCTTGGCAAATGTCATTGCTTGTACTCTTCGCCGCTGTGGTAGTGATGCTGCCAGATTTGGCGTTTGCAGATACAGATACTACCATTGGAAACACGCTATGCAAAGTTGTTGGTTGGTTCACTGGTAACACTGGTAAGGGCATTGCAACCATTGCGATTATCGTTATCGGCATTGGCGCACTAATGGGTAAAGTAAGCTGGGGTATGGCGATTATCGTCGGCATCGGCGTTGCTCTTATCTTTGGTGCGGCTAGCTTGGTTAATAGTATTAGTGACAATGCTGGGTCTGCTACATCTGGTGGTGGTGATGCACAATACTGCAACCAATCATAATAATAAAAAATAGTACCCACACCACCATTCTAGATATTTGGGTGGTGTGTGTGGGTTTAGATAATATTTTACAAACAGAGGATTATTTTATGAAAACTTCTTCAACTAAAGAACTTTCGCAAGCTTGGCAAATGTCATTGCTTGTACTCTTCGCCGCTGTGGTAGTGATGCTGCCAGATTTGGCGTTTGCGGCAGATACGACTGTTGGAAACACGCTCTGCAAAGTTGTTGGTTGGTTCACTGGTAACACTGGTAAGGGTATTGCAACCATCGCTATTATCGTTATAGGCATTGGCGCATTAATGGGTAAAGTAAGCTGGGGCATGGCGATTATCGTCGGTGTTGGTGTTGCTCTTATATTTGGTGCGGCCAGCTTGGTTGATAGTATATCTGCTCAAGGAAATGCAGGTTCTGGCGTAACTTGTGGTTAAACATTTGTCTTTTCAAAAAACCCCCCCGCCACCTAACCCGTGGCGGGGTTTTTTTGTGCCTTGCATTACCAATATAATGTAATTACAAATAATAATTGACTTCTTTGGTTCTTTGCTATACCATGTGCTTATGAAAATTGAGTATGATGCTGATAAGAATATAGCCAACATCTCCAAGCATGGTTTGTCGCTGAAGGTGTTTGAGTTACTTGATAAATCTCAGGCTCTTTATATTGCTGACAATCGTTATGATTATGGTGAAACGCGCGTTAGAATGTTTGCCCATCTGGCTGGGAGGCTATGTGTTGCAGTTTTTACAATGCGTGGGATTATATCATTGCGTAAGGCAAATAAAAGGGAAAGGGATTTTTATGAAAAACAAAACAGGTGATAGCAAAATAGATAGTGACGATTATGTTTTAACAGGTCTTGATTTTGATGGTGTACCTGATGATGAAAATCCAGAATGGACAGAAAATGATTGGAAAAATGCCAAATTTGGGCTGGATGGATTAGCCGAAATAATAGGGGAAAAACAAGTTGCTCCGCTCCGCTTGCGTGGCAGGCCTATTAAAGAAAACAAAAAAATATTAGTGCATCTTCGCCTTGACGCAATTGTTGCAGAAAAATTTCGCGCTACTGGTCGCGGCTGGCAGACGCGCATCAATGCCCTGCTCAACAGAGCGATAGAGCAAGGGCAGGTTTAGTTTTTTATCGTAAAATCCCCCGCCACCTAACCCGTGGCGGGGTTTTTTGCGCCTAAAATCTTGTGCAAAAATTGCCCAAAACATAGGTGACAACTGTAAAAAATCGATATAACCTGCCTAAGATACAATCAATTTTTTACTGAAGTTTTTATGACTGCTCTGCGCCTTCGCAAAAAGATAACTATCTGTTTCTCGCTGGTTTTTTGCGTTTGGCTGGCTGGGCTTGTGTGGTTCGTGCGCCAAATTCCAAGTGAGATTAAGGAATTTCCAGCGAATTCTGCTGATGCGATTGTGGTACTGACGGGTGGTAGCGGGCGGCTGGAATATGGCTTACAACTCCTTGCAGAAAACAAGGCGAAAACACTGTTTATCAGCGGCGCGGGCGCGAAAGTTTCCGTTGCTGACATCATAAATCAAGCACCCAAAAATTATCGCGCAAAAATTGCAAAATCACGAATTATTCTTGGTCACATGGCGGAAAACACTATCGGTAACGCCCAAGAAACTGCGGAGTGGCTAGAAAAAGCGCGTTATCACAAAATTTTGCTGGTTACTTCTGATTATCACACCCCCCGCGCCATGCTGGAGCTATCCGAACAGCTAAAAACCGTACAGATAATAGCTGCTCCTGTTTCTGAAAATAAAATATATCTCTATAAATGGCTAGAGGATGCCGAAAGCAGAGCGTTAATATTATCTGAATATCACAAATATATAGCGAGCAAATCGCGCCATCTGTTCGTTTCTATTACGAAGGCGAAATGACACAAAAAATAAGCCCCCTCCTCTTTGTTCGTTCGGTGGTTTTCAACCTCGCCTTTTTCGCTTGGGCATTTGTTTCAGCTATTTTATTCATTCCATTTTTTACATTTTCAACCAGCACAGCACAGATGGTAGGCAAACCGTGGGCTGTGGTTTCATTATGGCTGGCGCGGGTTCTATGCGGCATAAAATATGAGGTGCGCGGACGCGAGCATATACAAACATCACCCGTTATTTATGCCTCAAAACATCAATCCGCTTGGGACACGATGATTTTTCTCACCCTGTTACCTAATATGGCTTTTGTCCTCAAAAAAGAGTTGCTCCGCCTGCCATTTTGGGGTTGGTATCTATGGCGTATGCGGATGATAGCGATTGACCGTGCCGCTGGTGCAAGCAGCATAAAACAACTGGTGCGTGATGGCAAAACGGCTCTTGCCGAAAATCGACCAATTGTGATTTTCCCAGAGGGTACGCGCACAAAGCCAAATGCAGCCCCTAATTACCACGCAGGCATCGTCGCCATGTATAGCGCACTTGGCGTTCCCGTTGTCCCTGTCGCCCTTAACTCTGGCGTCTATTGGGGTAAGAACGCTTTTTTCAAGAAATCTGGCACGATAATAATTGAGTTTCTACCACCCATCCCCGCTGGTCTTGATAAAAAAGATTTCTTTACGCGAATGCAAAATGATATAGAAACTGCGAGCAACCAACTTCTTATAGAAAGCAAAAAATAAATGCGCCCATCAAATAGAAAAGCCGACGAACTGCGCGAGCTAAGTTTAACCGCGGGAGTTAGCCACAAAGCCGAGGGTTCATGCCTCATAAAATGTGGTGGAACGCATGTTCTTTGCACAGCCAGCATCGAGGAAGAAGTGCCGCGCTTCCTCAAAAAAACTGGTAAAGGTTGGGTAACAGCGGAATACGGAATGCTTCCGCGCTCCACACACAGCCGTATGCCACGAGAAGCCGCCAAGGGCAAACAGTCTGGGCGCACACAGGAAATACAACGCCTAATAGGGCGCAGCCTTCGCTCAGTGGTGGATTTTTCGCTGCTTGGCGAACGGCAAATCACCATTGACTGTGATGTATTAGAAGCCGATGGCGGAACGCGCACCGCTTCCATAACTGGTGCGTATGTCGCGCTACATCAGGCTGTTGGTTTTTTGCTGAAAAACGGAACAATAAAACAAAACCCAATCATCGGGCAGGTCGCTGCTATTTCCTGCGGTGTTTATAACGGAACGCCCGTTTTGGATTTGGATTATGCCGAAGACAGCACAGCCACTATGGATGCAAATTTTGTGCTAACTGCGGACGGAAAAATAATTGAAATTCAGTGTACCGCCGAGGAAAAACCCGTGGATGAGCAAGAGTTTCATGACCTGCTTGCGCTGGCGAAGCTAGGCGTAGCAAAGCTTGCAGAAGCACAGTTAAAAGCCATTGCGAGCATTACCTAACGCCCAGAAATTTCAATCATAGTTTCTGGCGATAGTAACGGCAAAATTTCCAGTAAATCCGTTTTTGAAAGCGCGATGCAGCCCTCTGTGCCGCTATAGTCAGGCTTGGCAATATGCAGGAAAATCGCGCTGCCCGCACCAGAAACGATACCAGAAACAATGGGCGCATCATTATAACCAATAGGGATGATTAGGTCATAGACACCATCATCGCGCCAAAGTTTTTCATGAGAGAAAGCATAGGGCAATTGCACATATTTATTATAATCTGGTGAGCTTGCATCATCGCACCAGCCATCATTTTCGTTGATTATTTTCAGCGGTAATTTGGTTTTTGGTGGCGGCATTTTATCCGCCCGATACCAGCATTCACGAAGCGCGAAAATACCAAGCGGCGAGCAACCATCGCCCTCTTTTTTCTCCGCGGAAAAACCATTCTTGCCAATCGCGCATTTATAGCTTTTGCCCGCAAAAAAAAGCAGACCACCAACTACGGTGATTTTTTCGCGTTTAATGAACTCTAAGGCGGACAATTTCTAACCCCTTAATCATTTTATAATCCTTATGGTTTGAAGTGCCAAGCGGCATACCATGCTCAAAAGCGGTGGCGGCGACAAAAGCATCGGGGATAGATAAGCCGTGCGATAGCGAAAATTGTTCAATAAAAACCGTCGCCCGATGCGAAATATTCGGAGTCACTTGTAAGATTTCCAAATCAAGCTCCTCAAGAAATTTTTTACATTTGGCGAGCATCTTTTTATCTCGTGCAGACTGAATGAATTCCATATAGGAGACTATGGAAATCTTCCTTTCACTATCCGAATTTATCATATTCGCAGATTCAATGCGTCCGCGCTGCACCCAAATTAGAACATCGGTGTCAAAGATCATTCTGGATCTCCAAATCTGCCTTCTTCAAACCATTTTTGCACACGGCTTTTACGCATTTCGCGGATCATCTCGCGCACATCTCGGGTGTCGTCCTTAGCCGAACCGAAAAATGGGTGATCCTGCACTTTCATCTTTGGTTTATTTTCTACGGGAACAAAATGCCCGACCAGCTTGCCGCGCTCAAAAACATTGACAGTTTCTCTGCGCTTAATCGCCTTCAGCACATCCGCCATGTGGTATCTTAAATCTACGATTGATGCGTCCATAAGCAACCTCCTAATGTATAGTAGTATATATACATTTCGGCGACTTGTAAAGTGCCAAAAAACTTGCTAAATGCTTGCCATGACCTTCGCCACAATCTGTGCGGCGTTAAGCCCTGCCTCATCATATTGCACAGTTGGATTATTTTGTTCAATGAATTCGTCAGGCAAAAACAGGGACAGGATTTTGCATTTTTGCAGCAAATTATTACTCGCTGCAAACTGCAAAACATGTGAACCAAAGCCGCCAATTGCGCCTTCTTCCACGGTTATCAACAATTCGTGATTTGCGGTTAATTCGCGCAGTAATTCCTCGTCTAGTGGCTTGGCAAACCGAGCATCGGCGACAGTTGCTACAATTCCTTTTTCCGCCAGCATATCCGCCGCTTTTACACATTCTGCAAGTCGCGTTCCCAGAGATAAAAGGGCGACTTTCGCGCCCGCGCCAGAGCCATATCCAGAGCGAATAATCCGCCCTTTGCCGATTGGCAGAATCTCGCCATTTTCTGGAAGCGCAACACCAACGCCCTCGCCGCGTGGATAGCGCACCGCGCTTGGGCGGTCGTTAATGCTCGCCGCCGTTGCCACCATGTGAACCAGCTCCGCCTCGTCGGCGGCTGCCATCACCACAAAATTCGGCAAGCTCGCAAGATAGGTTATATCAAAACTGCCCGCGTGGGTCGCGCCGTCCGCGCCCACCAGACCTGCGCGGTCAATAGCAAAGCGCACTGGCAGATTCTGTATCGCCACATCATGCACCACTTGGTCATAAGCCCGTTGCAGAAAGGTGGAATAAATCGCGCAGAACGGATTGTAGCCCTGCGTTGCCAGCCCCGCCGCGAAGGACACTGCGTGTTGCTCGGCAATGCCAACATCAAACATGCGCTTTGGGAATTGTTTTTCGAATAAATCCAACCCCGTTCCCGACGACATAGCTGCGGTAATTGCCACAATTTTCTCGTCCTTTTTTGCCTCGGCAATCAGGCTCTCCGCAAATATTTTGGTATAGCTTGGCGCGGCAGCAACGGTTTTGTTTTGCTTGCCCGTCGCCACATCAAAGCTCACCACGCCGTGATATTTATCGTCAGATTCCTCGGCTGGCGCGTAGCCATGCCCCTTTTTGGTGACAACATGCAGCAAAATCGGCTTTTGCTCATTTTCATTTTTGATATTGCGGAGTATGGGCAGCAAATGCGAAAGATTATGCCCGTCCACAGGCCCGATATAATAAAAACCCAGCTGTTCAAACAGCGTCCCACCCACGGCAATGTCACGCGCCATGTGTTCCGCCCGCCGCGCCATACGCTGCAAAGGTTCGGGGAATTTGCTCGCCACCGCCTTGCCAATATCGCGCAGGGTATGATACGGATGCGAGGAAATCAGCCGCGCAAGATACGCACTCATCGCCCCCACTGGCGGCGCAATGGACATATCATTATCGTTTAATATCACGATTAGGCGCGTGCCGAGGCTGCCCGCGTTGTTCATC
>SXRF01000041.1 GCA_005792635.1 Rickettsiales bacterium | reverse complement strand
TCATGGGTATTGACCTTGCGCGGCGAATTGACGCGGAAAAACGCTTCCAGCCGATGGATTTAGACAAAGCTGGTGGAGCAAATCTAAAAGTTCTAGAGGTTCAGCCAATGATAAAATCGTCGCGCACTGCCCCCAGCGACTATACAGAAAAAGCCTTTTTGGACTTCATGAACAAGGGCGAAAACAAAGAATTATTTGGGCTGACCACACCGCTGCTGACTACCAGCACAGGCGCGAAAATGGGTAAATCAGCAAATGGCGCGGTGTGGCTGCATAAAGACATGCTATCTGCATACGATTACTGGCAATATTGGCGAAATGTTGAGGATGCGGATGTGGGCAGATTCCTGCGCCTATTCACCGAGTTGCCGCTTGCTGAAATTGAGAAGCTGGAAGCTTTGCAAGGCGCGGAAATCAACGAAGCCAAGAAAATTTTGGCAACTGAAATCACCAAGCTGTGCCACGGCGAACGCGCTGCAAAACAGGCAGCTGACACAGCCAAGAAAACCTTTGAACAAGGCGGAATCGGCACGGATATTCCCGTTTATGAAATCTCTGAAAGCGAGCTGGGCAAAGGGCTTGCCGCTTACGAAATATTCCGTAAATCGGGGCTGGTGGATTCTGGCGGCGAAGCCAAACGCCTAATTCGTGGTGGCGGCGCAAAGGTAAATGACGAAAAAATTGACGATGAAAACCAGCTCATCACCCGCGCTTACTTCAAAGATGACCGTTCCCTTAAACTATCTGCTGGCAAGAAAAAACATCTTTTAGTCAAGCTTATTGCCGAATAGTGATATATTTCCCCTATCCCCCTCAAAACCCCTTGCGTGATTGCGAAAAATGAGGTAAGAACGCCTCTCGTGATGCCATGGTGGTGTTGCAGTTTTGCAAAGCTGGGTGGGTTTCTATCAAGATTACTGCTTAGTGTTATTGTTTTAGTTAAGGATATTAGTGTTATGGCTACAGGTGTTGTTAAATGGTTCAATCCAAATAAATCTTTCGGTTTCATTAAGCCTGATGATGGCGGAAGCGATGTTTTCGTTCATATCTCTGCTTTGCAGGCTGCTGGTCTTCGCACCCTAGATGACAATCAAAAAATTCAATATGATCTAGAAAACAGCAAAGGCAAAACTTCAGCGGTTAACCTGAAGTTGCTATAGTTTTTAGATTTTATATCTATATATGGATGGCGAGATAGCGAATTTTATCGTTTCTCGTCATCTTATTTTTTAGTTATTCTCATTATTTTTAGGTGTTTAAGCAAATGAAAGATATCCGTAATGTCGCCATTATTGCCCATGTGGATCATGGCAAAACCACGCTAATTGACCAAATGCTGCGGCAAAGTGGCAGTTTCCGCGTCAATCAGTCGGTGGCGGAGCGCGTTATGGACTCTAACGATCTGGAAAAAGAGCGCGGAATTACTATTCTTGCGAAATGCACCTCGGTTGAGCGCGGCAATATCCGCATCAATATCGTTGATACACCAGGACATGCTGATTTCGGCGGCGAAGTTGAGCGCGTACTCTCTATGGTGGACGGCGTTATTCTGCTCGTGGATGCGGCGGAAGGTCCTCTTCCACAAACTAAATTCGTACTAACCAAGGCTCTGAAGCTAGGACTGCGCCCTGTTGTGGTTATCAACAAGGTTGATCGCGGCGATGCTCGCCCTGAAGCGGTAGTAAATGAAGTATTTGACTTATTCGCGGCTCTTGATGCTACCGAAGAACAGCTTGATTTCCCGACATTTTATGCGTCTGGTCGTGATGGCTGGGCAGCAAGCTCACTAGACGGCGCACGCGAAAATCTTGACCCGTTATTTGATTGCATCGTGAACCATGTTCCTGCGCCTGATGTTGACCCTGAAGCGGCGTTTTCCATGCTGGTTTCCATTTTGGAATATGACTCCTTCCTTGGGCGCATCCTTACTGGTCGCATCTATAGTGGCATGGCAAAAGTTGGCTTGCCGATTAAAGCTATGGATCTCAACGGTAAAGTTATTGAGCAAGGCAGACTTACCAAATTGCTTGCCTTTGACGGCATTAAACGCGTCCCTGTGGAAGAAGCGCAGGCGGGCGATATTGTTGCGATTGCTGGGCTTTCCAGCACTTCGGTTGCGGATACCATTGGTGATTTAACCATCTCTAGCCCTGTTCCGTCCACCCCGATTGACCCGCCAACCATGGCTATCACCCTTTCGGTGAATGATTCCCCGCTAGCTGGGCAAGAAGGCACAAAAGTTACCTCGCGCATGATCCGCGAGCGATTGCTGAAAGAAGCAGAGGGCAATGTCGCCATCCGCGTTCGTGAAACTGACGCTAAAGACGCGTTTGAAGTGGCTGGTCGCGGCGAGTTGCAACTTGGCGTTCTTATTGAAACTATGCGCCGAGAAGGCTTTGAGCTTTCAGTTTCGCGCCCACGCGTTTTGTTCAAAGAAGACCCTGTTACTGGCGAAAAAATTGAGCCAATTGAAGAAGTTGTAATTGATGTTGATGATGAACATACTGGCGTGGTGGTGGAAAAAATTTCGCTTCGCAAGGGTGAAATGATTGACATGCGCCCATCTGGCGGTGGCAAAACCCGCATTATTTTCCATGTTCCATCGCGTGGGCTTATTGGCTATCAGGGCGAATTCCTGACCGATACCCGCGGTACGGGCATGATGAACCGCTTGTTCCATGACTACGCGCCATATAAAGGCGATGTTGCTGGGCGGCGCAACGGTGCGCTGATTTCCATGGAAAAAGGCGAAGCTGTGCCATACGCTATCTGGAATTTGCAGGATCGTGGGATCATGTTTATTGACCCCGGTGCAAAAATCTATGAGGGCATGATTGTTGGCGAGCATAGCCGTGACAATGATTTGGAAATAAACTTGATTAAAAACAAGCAATTAACCAACATCCGCACCACCAGCAAGGACGAAGCTATCCGCCTCGTTCCACCGCTGAAAATGACGCTGGAGCAGATGATTTCCTATATTGAATATGACGAGCTGGTTGAAGTAACGCCAAAATCGCTTCGTTTGCGTAAAATTGCCCTAGACAGCAACGAACGCAAGAAAATGGCGCGGGCGAAGAAAACTGCATAAACTATGAACTAGCCTCTTGATTTTATTCTTTAATTATGCTAGTTTCTAGCGTAATAATTAAATTCATTAGAGAAGAAAACATCATGACAAATGCACCAAAAACACTAACTCGTGCCGACTTAAGCAACTCTGTGTATAGAGAAATCGGGCTTTCTTTGCAAGAGTGCAACGCTCTTGTCGATGCGGTGATTGAGGAAATTTCGCTCAGTCTTGAACAAGGAAAATCTGTAAAGATTTCATCGTTCGGGACTTTTAACTTGCGGGCAAAAAAACAACGCATGGGTCGCAACCCAAAGACTGGTGTAGAAGTTCCGATTACTCCGCGCAATGTGCTGTCTTTTAATGCTTCAAACTTGCTTAAAGCCAATGTGAATAAGAATTTGGTTGGTAAGAATGTGGAGCTTGCCTAAAATCCTAATTAGGAGGTGAGATGCAGCTTAATTTTCTTGATGACCAAGAAGAAAATCCACCGCTGAACAAGCGGGCAGCGTCCACGAAAAAACAGCAAAAATCAGAGCCACTTCCTGATTTATTCGGTGGGTTGCCAGAAGCTTCACCACCAGAAAAAAATACAGAAAAATCTGGCGAAAAGCCCTCAGAAAAAGCTGATGACGCAATAAAAACCATTGGCGAAGCAGCGCAGCAACTTGGTGTTGAGCAGCATGTACTGCGCTTTTGGGAAAGCAAATTTACGCAAATAAAACCGATGAAGATGAATGGCGGACGACGCTATTATCGCCCTGAGGATATGGATATTCTTGGAAAAATCCATAATCTTCTATATATTCAAGGCTACACGATAGAGGGTGCAAAAAAATTCTTCTCCGCAGCAAAAAAAGCAGCGCAAGAAGCCCGCGGACAAACAAAATCAGAGCTATCGGATAAACAACGCAATCAAATAACTGCTATTTATCAAGAATTGTTGGAGATGCGCGACGCTTTATATAGAGCCTCAAACCGCTGAATATTCTCCTCCGACAGCTGAACACTAACGCTCATATAATCATCTTCCACGCTTTGTTCGGTTACTTTTCCGTGGGCATGTAGCCATGAGAGCAGTTTGCCATCATCAAGCGGTAAATGATAGGTTTTTTTGCTAAAAAACCGCTTGTTCATTTCGCGCTCAACCCGTGCCAATAGCGCGGAAAGCCCCTCGCCCGTTACCGCTGAAATATATAGTTTTTTCCCATCATCAACAAAGCTATGTGGCGTTTCAAGGCGGTCTATTTTATTACAAACTTCAATAATATTTTCTGGCAACACGCCTCCAAACAAACTCTTTAGAACCTGTTCCACATCTTGCTTTTGCGCGGTGGTGTCTGGGTGCGAAATATCGCGGACATGAAGGAGTATATCGGCGGCTAAAACCTCCTCCAGCGTGGCGCGGAAAGCCGCCACCAGCTCGGTCGGCAAATCGGAAACAAAGCCCACAGTGTCCGATAAAATCACCTTGCCACCAGATGGCAAATTCAGTCCGCGCATGGTTGGGTCAAGCGTTGCAAACAGCTTATCCATAGACAACACGCTCGCGCCCGTTAGCTTGTTAAATAGCGTTGATTTACCAGCGTTCGTATAACCCACCACTGCCACCACAGGAAACGGCACTTCAGAGCGATTTTTGCGGTGTAGGCTGCGCGTGCGTTTTACTTGCTCAAGCTGGCGTTTTAGCTTGGCGATTTGGTCGCGGATTAGGCGACGATCAATTTCAATTTGTGATTCCCCCGGCCCGCCAAGGAAGCCAAATCCGCCGCGCTGGCGTTCCAAATGCGTCCATGAGCGCACAAGGCGGCTTTTTTGGTAGTTAAGCGCGGCAAGCTCCACCTGTAATTTGCCCTCATGCGTCCGAGCCCGCGCTCCAAAAATCTCCAAAATCAAGGCAGTGCGGTCAATCACCTTGCAGTTCCACGCTTTTTCCAGATTGCGCTGCTGCACTGGGCTGACATGGGCGTTGATGATGGCGAGCTGTGCGCCCGTATGCTCAATATAACCAGCCAACTCCTCCACCTTTCCGCTGCCAAACAGCGTGGCAGGCTTTGGAGCGGCAAGGGCAACAGTCGCCGCCTCCACCACCTCCAGATCAATAGCATGAGCCAGCCCCACCGCCTCCTCAAGACAAGCGTCAGGACTACGCGTTTCCGCACCTGCCTTATTCTTAAACCACGGATGAATGATGAAGGTTTTACTGGTCATTTAAGCGTTAGAAGACGCTGCCGTCGAAACACCATCTTCCTGTTCCAGAACTACATCACCAGATGGAACGATAGTTGCAATCGTGTGTTTATAGACCAACTGCAACTGCGCGGCGCGGCGAAGGAGAATAGAAAAATTGTCAAAAGCGGTTATATTGCCCTGTAGCTTCACTCCGCTGGCAAGGAATATGGTAACAGGAATATGCTTTTTGCGGAGGGTATTGAGAAAAACATCTTGGATATTTGCAGATTTTTCAGCAGCCATTTTTTTATACCTTTTTTATTTTTACTCAAAATAACACGCCTTACGGCTCTTCTTCTGTCATTCCGCCGAAGGGCGGAATCCACGCCAAGCCACTTGCTTTACAGCCCATTTAGAAGCATGGATACCAGCCTTCGCTGGTATGACAAAACTAAAAGATCGACAGCGTTACAAACACTATATGTTCATAGAGAGTTTATATTCAAGGTTTTTATTTGTATTTTTACTGAACAACAATTCGTTTCGATTGCTGGTAATGTTGCCCGTTATAATTTTCGCCAGTTTGGGCATCTATCCTAACTTCCCATAGCCCTTGAGCTGGAAATTTCACTTTCGCTGTTCCGCCAGTTAAATCCGCCGTAAAATCCATTCCCGCCTGCGTTGGTCTAGTTATGGTCGCGGTGATTTTATCGGCGATGATTTTTTTATTTTCCTTATCGCGGAGCGTAAAAACCAACTTGCCGCCAGCATATTCAATATCGCCTTTCCAGCCTAGTTTTTCTTGAGCTTCTTCCGCTTCTATAACCTTGTTATATGCCAAGCCTTTTTCATAAGGGTGTTCGGTTACAAGCCCTGTGTTGGTGCGGATAGCAACTGTCACCATAGCAACATTCACTATGGCAACCGCGACAAACGCCATCACAAAATACCACGGAATAAGGCGGTCGCGTTTGGTCATTTCGCTCATTTCGTTTCACTCACAAAAATAGTTGCTTTCGTGTCGCTGATTTTAGCAGCTTCATCAGTTATTTGAAAGATGATTTCTTTGCGCTGCTCCGCTTGCTTATTTGCTGTGATAAATACGCGGAAATTACCCACGCTATCGGCAAAAACAGGCAGATTTTCCGCATCTATTTTACCACTTGCCTCGATATTTATTTTGGCATTTTCCAATCCCGAAACGGTAAGTGCAAAATTTTTATCTTCATGCGATTTATTCAAAATATGCACATTATAGCCATTGCGAATTTCGCCGCTGGAAAGCTTCACAAATAGCGGATTGCGATCGTGGATAACATTCAAATCGAGCGGCAGACGAGTGAGCAAAGAATATAGCATCAAGCCACCAACTGCCGATAAAATTCCCAAGTACCAAAAGGTTCGCAGGCGGAAAAAATGGATGCGGGCAGGTTTTCCCGCCGCTCTATCATGGGCAGTGTCATAGCCAATCAGACCACGAGGCAATTCAAGTTTATCCATAACGATATTACAAGCATCAACGCATAATCCGCAGGCGATACACTCCATCTGTAAGCCATTGCGTATGTCAATTCCCATCGGGCAAACCACCACGCAGGAATCACAATCTATACAATGCCCTTTACCTTCCCAACTATCGCCAGCTTTATGTTTTCCGCGAGGTTCACCGCGCTGCGCATCATAAGAAATTATTAGGGAATCTTTATCAAACATCGCCGATTGAAAACGCGAATACGGGCAGACATAAGTGCAAATTTGCTCGCGGGCAAAACCTGCCATAAAATAAGTGGAAAAAGTCAGCCCCAAAATCCACCCGCCCACGCTCCACGGAATTTGTAAATTTATTATTTGTTCAAATAAAGTTGGCGCGTCATTAAAATAAAAAACCCAAGCTCCGCCTGTGAATAGTCCAATCGCTAGCCAAATAAAATGGGTCAGGCTTTTCTTCCAAATTTTTTGTAGACTTAATGGTGCTTCATCTAGTTTTTTGCGGGCATTTCGGTCACCTTGCACGATGCGCTCCACCCAGATAAATAAATCAGTCCACACCGTTTGCGGACAGGCATAACCACACCAAACCCGCCCAAGAAGCGAGGTGACAAAAAACAGCCCAACCGCCGCCATAACCAAAATGCCCGTGAGGTAATAAACCTCCTGTGGCCAAATTTCTATGCCGAAAAAATAAGCTTTGCTATGCACCATATCGATAAGAATGGCTTGGTCGGGCGCGTGTTGCCCGCGATCCCAGCGCAACCAAGGCGCAAGATAATAAATACCAAGCAACACAACCATCGCCACCCATTTTATCTTGCGAAACTTACCCCACACACGGCGCGGATAGATTTTTTCCTGTTTTTTGAATAGGTTGATGTCTTCTTCTAACATAATTTCATGCCTTGTGTATGTATTTGAAATATGGTATTCTTGTACATATGATGCACACTGGACAAAATACGCCTACTAAAAAAGTAACGATGAATCTGCCGCTAGAGCTGGCAGAGAACGCATCAAAGTATCTTGGCAAAGCTTCCCTTACCGAGGCGGTGAAGGACGCGCTACGCGAAGCAATGCACCGCAAGGCTTGCCAAGAACTATTGGCGATGCGTGGCAAGATTAATTTTGAATATAGCTGGCAAGAACTTCGCGCAATGGATGATGAATAATGTTCGCTGTTGATAGCTCTACCCTTATCGCCTTTGGTAATAATGAACAAGGACAGGATATTGATTTTTTTACGCAAGCAATATTGCAAGAAAAAATAGTAATACCTCCAGCAGTTATAGGTGAAGTTCTTAGCAATCCCAATCATAATAATCGGATTGAGCAAGTTTTGGGCGGAATACAAGAACTCTCCATTCATGAAAGATATTGGCAAAGAGTCGGGGCTTTGCGCTGCACTATAATAAAAAACAAGCTCAAAGCGCGTTTTGCCGACACCATGATTGCCCAATCCTGCATTGATCACTCTGTTCCCCTCATAACACGCGATACGGATTTTCGTCATTTCGTGAAATTCGGTGGACTGAAGCTGGCTATCTAGCCTTCCACTCATTCCCCGCCACCCAGCGAATGAACATAAACCGCGAGTTGCTTAATGGTTTCATCAGACAAGCGATCTTCCCAAGTTGGCATAACGCCGTGTTTTGGATTAGTTACTTGCGCTACAATATCTTGCTTTGTATTGCCATATAGCCAAATAGCATCCGCAAGATTTGGTGCGCCAAATTCGCGGTTACCTTTACCAGCCTCACCATGGCAAGAAGCACAGTTGTTTTTGAAAATTTCCGCACCTTTGGCATTAGCATTTTTTCCACTTGAAAGACTAAGAACATGCTCCGCAACGACAGAAATTTCTGATTGCTTCAAAATTCCGTCTTTGCCGAAAGCAGGCATCATAGAAGTGCGCGTCTGCGCATGAGTGCTGCGAACGCCATATTTAATCGTCGTGTAAATATCGCTCAGTTTTCCACCCCACAACCAATCATCATCGTTCAAATTAGGATAGCCTTGTACCCCTGCTGCACCTGTGCCATGGCACGCAGCGCAATTTTCTTTGAACGAAGACTTCCCACCAGCAATTGCGAAATTATAAAGCTCTGCATTGCCTTTTATTTCATCAAGACTTGATGATTTGATTTTTTCTGCAAACTCACCACGAATAGCTGTTATCTCAGCCTGTTCCCCCGCCAGCTTTTTATACTGCGTCCAGCCATAGCTACCCTTAGTGTTGCCAGCAAGTGTTGGCCAAGCAGGATACACCACCCAATAACCAACAGCCCAGATGCAGCAAATAAGAAACACCAGCAACCACCAGCGCGGCGCAGGCAGGTTAAGTTCCTTAATTCCATCCCACTCATGCCCAGTGGTTTCTATACCAGATAGAGCATCTTTTTCTTTTGGTTTATTATCTTCAGCCATTTTTGTTCTCCATTCACTAATCTTTAAGCGGTATATTAGCCAATTCTTGCAGCTCTTTTTTCTTGCTCGGACGCATCGCCCAGATGGTTATTCCTACAAACACCGAAAAGAAAAAAAGCAAGCCAGCGGTTGGGGCAATCTGTATAAATGTTTCCATAATTCTATTTATCCTCTGGCTGATAGTCTTTTAGATCAGCAAATGTGCCGAGCGATTGTAGATAGGCAACAAGAGCATCCATTTCCGAAACGAATTCTGGCTGACCATCGAAATCACGAACGATCACCTTTTTGCCATAACGCGCGTTTAATCCTGCGCTGTCGCCGCTCGCACTTGCCTGTGCTACAGCGTCTGATTTTGCATTTTCAATCATTTCAGGCGTATAAGGCACACCAACGATTCGCAAAGTTTTCAGATGTGCAGAAATGTTATGTAAATCCGCCGCTTTGTTTAGCAAAAAGCTATATGATGGCATGATAGATTCTGGAACAACATCAGTTGGCTCAAGCAAATGCGCCACATGCCACTCGTCAGAATATTTCCCGCCAGCCCGCGCCAGATCTGGCCCTGTGCGCTTGCTACCCCATAGGAATGGATGGTCATACATGCTTTCCGCCGCGAGCGAGTAATGCCCATAGCGTTCCACTTCGTCACGAAGCGGGCGGATTTGCTGACTATGGCAATTTGCGCAACCTTCGCGGATGTAGATATTTTGCCCAGCCAACTCCAGCGGAGTGTATGGGCGCATACCACTAACTTTTTCAATAGTGGTTTCAATGCGAAATAGCGGAACGATTTCCACCAGCCCACCAATGGCAACCACAACGATAATGCCAATGAGCATAAAAATTGAATTTCGCTCTATCTTTGCGTGATGTTTAAGCATTTACAGCCTCCTTCTTGCCGCTGCCATTTTTGTTTGAACATTGGCAACCAGCACATGCGCCGCAGCCTTTTATTGTTTTCCAGCAATTATAAACCATGATTAGCATCCCCACGACAAATAGCAGACCACCCAAAGCGCGTATAAGATACATCGGGTGCATCGCATCCACCGTTTCCACAAATGAATATTGTAAGAAACCTTGGGTGTCATAAGTACGCCACATCAAACCTTGCATAATCCCTGAAACCCACATCGCGCTGATGTATAAAACGATGCCAATGGTTGCTACCCACAGATGGACATTAACCAAGCGCATTGAGTATATTTCTTTTCGCTTCCAAAGGACTGGTATCATGTGGTAAATCGCGCCGAAGCTCACAAATGCAACCCAACCCAAAGCACCAGAATGAACATGTCCAATCGTCCAATCAGTATAATGCGATAGTGAGTTCACCGCTTTGATAGACATTAGCGGCCCTTCAAAGGTACTCATTCCATAAAACGCTAGTGATACAATCATAAAGCGTAGGATCGGGTCTTCACGCAGCTTGTTCCACGCACCAGAAAGCGTCATCATCCCGTTAATCATCCCGCCCCAACTTGGCATCCACAGCATGATGGAAAAAGTCATGCCCAAAGTCTGCGCCCAATCAGGAAGCGCAGTATAATGTAAGTGATGCGGCCCTGCCCATATATATATGAATATCAGCGACCAGAAGTGCAAAATCGACAAGCGATACGAATAAACAGGGCGATTGGCGCGTTTCGGAACGAAGTAATACATAATGCCAAGGAAACCAGCGGTTAGGAAAAAGCCCACTGCATTATGCCCATACCACCACTGAATAAGCGCGGATTGCACACCACCCCAAACAGGATAGCTTTTCGCACCAAGAAAAGAAACTGGAATGCTAACACCATTCACCAAATGCAAAACCGCAACAGTAACGATGAACGCTAAGAAAAACCAATTAGCAACATAGATATGCGGCTCTGCACGGTTTTTAAGGGTCATCAAAAATTGCACCAGATAACCAACCCAAACCACAGTAAGCCATAAATCAGCATACCACTCTGGCTCGGCGTATTCTTTGCCCTGCGTCAGCCCAAAAACATAACCGAGTGCCGCCATAACGATAAAGGCATTATAACCCCAAAAGGTAAATGACGCTAGTTTATCGCTCCACAAACGAGTGCGGCAAGTGCGCTGCACAATAAAATAGCTGGTGGCGAATAACACATTGCCACCAAAGGCAAAAACCACTGCCGAAGTATGCAGCGGGCGCAAGCGACCAAAATTTAAGTATGGCTCAATATTTAGCCAAGGATACGCCATTTGCAGAGCAATAAACAACCCGCCCAGCATCCCCACCGTTCCCCAGAAAATCGCAGCTATGGTAAATTTTTTGACGACTTCATCATTATATATTGGTGTTGTTCGTTGCATTTTTTGTCCTCACCTTAAAAAATTATCTTACCATCCGCCCTGCCATCACTAGCAGAGAAATTCCGTTAAACGCCATCACGGCGCGACCTATTTTTTGCATCACTCCTTGCCATCTTTTTGTCAGAAAATCCGCCCCAAGGCTAGCCAAAAATAGCGCAGGCAAAGTTCCCAATACGAACAACCACATGGCAAACATTCCTGCCAACGGATTAGCCAAAGTTGCCGCCATCATCAGCGCAGCATACAAAAGACCGCAAGGCATAAATCCCAGCAAAGCCCCACGAATATAAGAATTTTTCGTAGATGCTTCGAATAAATTATGATGACAGCTCGGCAGGCTGCTTAAAAGAAACATCACGCCCGCAACTAGCAGCATAAAAGCAGAAACAAAATGCCAAATCGGCAGGCTTGCAATTTGTTTTGAAAGCAAGGCAGCAAAAAAACCAAGCGCACCATAAGTTGTCATTCGCCCAAGGTGATAGCCAGCGGAGAGCGACTGAGAAATGGTTCGTACGCATTTTTTTGAGCAGTTGCCCGTGCAGGAAATATTATCCGCCGCAACAATCGAGCCGCACATCGCAAAACAATGGGTGAATCCGCCCATAAGCCCGCCCAAAAAGAACACGGCAAAAAGCCCCGAATGCTCAGAAAAAATAGCGGCACAATGAGCCAAGAATGGTGTAGATAATGTTTCCATAGTGCAAGATGCTAATAGATTATCAATTTCAAAGAATTGACCTATGTCAAGACGGCAACAACTCCGCTGTTAATTTATTGAGCAATAACCGCCCTTGCAGGGTGGTTTTTAGGTTATCATTGTCGTTTTCCAACAAACCTTTTTCAATGTAAAAATCGCGTTTTTTAAGGTTTATATGCTCGCGCAGGTCGCAACCTGTTCGCGCCATAAAATCGGCATAATTAATGCCATCTCGCAAACGCAACCCCATCATCAGGCGTTCTTCGGCTTCTGATTGCTGGCAAACCTCCTCCCAAATTTCCACTGCATTTCCAGTTTTTTCTACATTTTCCAGCCAGCGTTCTGGGCTTTTAAGCGTTTGCGTGGCGATGCGCTTGTGTATAGAGTTAGTGGAGTTAGTGATAAACTCATTTGGCTGCGGAAATTGCGAAGCAAATGGAGTGGCAAAGCGGAGTGTAGCCGCTTCTACATGAGCATTTGCCGAGGCTTCATTTGCAAGAGAATTTCCCAGACAAATGGGGTTATTAATACGCCCATGCGCCCCCGCCCCAACTCCGATATAGCTGTCGCCCTGCCAATAGCTCAAATTATGCCGCGACTGTGCGCCCGCCTTTGCATAGTTGGAAATTTCGTATGGAATAAACCCATTCTCCAACATTTTTTCCTCGGTGAAGCGATATAATTCCTCGGCTTCCTCCTCGCTGGGCAGCACGAAACCGCCATTTTTATAAGCGTGGTGGAAGGCGGTATTTTCCTCAATAGTTAGCTGATAAAGCGATAGATGCTCACCCGCCAGCGCGATGGCTTCCGCCAGTTCCTCCGCCCAGCCTTCAAGTGTTTGTTTTGGGCGGGCGTAAATCAGATCAAAACTATAGCGGTCAAAAGTTTTTTGCGCCAGTTTTATTGCAGAGATTGCCTCGCTCGCGCTATGCCCGCGCCCAAGAAATTTAAGTTCCTCGTCGCGCAAACTCTGCACACCAAGCGACACGCGGTTCACGCCCGCCGCCTTGAAATCGGCGAATGTCCCCGCCTCCACCGATGTTGGATTGGCTTCCAGCGTTATTTCTATATCATCCGTCACTTGCCATAGTTCACGCACGCGTTTTATCATTGCTTCCGCAGTGGCGGGCGGCATTAGCGACGGCGTTCCGCCACCGAAAAATATGCTGCTGACAGTGAAATCTGCTGCGCGTTCGTGCATATATTCCAACTCACGCAGCAACGCCGCCCGCCAGCGCGGCTGCTCAACGCCATCGCGTACATGCGAATTAAAATCGCAATAAGGACATTTTGCTTTGCAAAACGGCCAGTGAATATAGACAGCGAGATGGTTTTTGTTCATTTAAGGGACTGTTTTTTGTGCGGTAACAATAGCAGAGCAGCTTGCAGGAAGACCGTGGTGAGGGGCTTTATGATTTTCTGTAGGTATAAAATCTTGTTTTTTAATATCAAGAGAATCCAAAACATTTCCAAGCAAATATTCATCACTCTTTAACCATGCAATGGATTTTTCTATTTGCTCTTTTTTTATCAAAATTGGCTTGTATAATTCATGAACTTTTTCAAGGGCTTTTTGTTTTTTTTCTTCCTTGAAATGGCTGCCTCTTTCTAAAAAATTTGCTGCCTCAAAATAAAAATCCAGTGTTATAGGCGTTCCATCGGCATGAGTTGCGGTTTGCAGTAGAGCAGCTGCTTCTTTATGAATTGGTTCGAGCAATCTTTCAACTTCTTGTTGCAAACATGCAATCATTTTCGCCTGTTTGACAGGCTCTTCAATAATCCCCTCCACTATAGGTTTTGCAGATTCTGGAATATCTGTTCTTATGTTTAATATTTTCTGAGGAATTCCCAATTTTTTCTTAACCGCCCTATAAAAACCATCCTCATCATTTTTATGTTCTTCATGAATTTTCGCTATATCCTTGGTAATATCGGCAGCTGTATTCACAATCACATAATCCAGAACCTCTTTATCTATATTCCCACTTATTTTTGAAAGCGATTTTATAAAGGTGCTTGATAAATCATCTACTAATGTTCCCGAAATCAAATTGGCAATAATTTTTGTTGTTCCATCTAATTTATTAAAAGCCCTACCTTCCATAAAAGCATCTATCAAGCCTTCAGCTCTTTGCCTTATATACTCCTCTGCTTGCTCTTTATTCAGTGTTGTCATTGCTTTTCCTGAGTATTATATAGTAACATCCGCCAATATACTGAAATAATATACCATAAATCATTAACAAAAAGCAAATAATATGAGCGAAATTATCAGCACAGCGAAATTTGTAAGTAGCGCGGAAACTGGCGAAAACCAGCTTAATCTGCTGGTGGATGGGATGCACTGCCCGTCTTGCGTTGCAATTATTGAAGGTGCGCTGCATAAACAAGATGCGGTGACGGCTGCGCGGCTCAATCTTTCTACTAAACGACTGAATGTAAAATGGAAAGGCGCAGCAGAACTTGGCGATGAATGGGTGCGGATGATTAACGCTATGGGTTATCGTGCTGTGCCGTTTGACCCTGCAACTTCGGAAAGTTTTGAGCAAAAAGAAGAAAAGTTTTTACTCCGTGCGCTCGCAGTGGCGGGTTTTGCTAGCGGAAACCTGATGTTATTTTCCATTCCGATGTGGACGGCGGACGGCGTGGAGATGGGCGCGTTCACCCGCAATGCCTTTCAGTGGGTACAGGTTTTAATTGCCATACCTGCTATTATTTATTCGGGCTTGCCGTTTTATAAATCAGCGTGGCGCGCCCTCAAAGAATATCGCACCAATATGGATGTTCCGATTTCGGTGGCGGTTATTCTTGCTACCCTTATGAGCCTTTTTGAAGTTATTCAACACGGCGAACATGCTTATCTGGATTCTGGGGTTATGTTGCTGTTTTTCCTGCTCATCGGACGGTATCTGGATGCGCGGGCGCGTGGAAAAGCTCGCGGCGCAGCGCATGATTTACTGCAAATGATGACTGGCTTTGCCACCGTCCTGCATGACGATGGAAAGAAGGAAATCATTCCGCTAGCGGATATAAAAGAGGGAATGCTGTTGCTGGTTGCCGCTGGTGAGAAAATCGGCGCGGACGGCGAAGTAATTAGCGGCATTTCTGAAATTGACACCAGCCTGATTACTGGCGAAACTATGCCGCAAAAGGTGGAAATTGGCGCAAAATTATTCGCAGGGACGATGAATATTGCAGCACCGCTGACCATGCGCGTGACCAAGGCTGGAGAACGCTCGCTACTCGCTGAAATCATCCGCCTGATGGAAAATGCCGAGCAATCACAAGCAAAATATGTAACTATTGCCGATAAAATTTCAGGTTGGTACACGCCTGTTGTGCATATTCTCGCTGCGGGAACATTTCTTGGCTGGTGGCTGGGTATGGGCGCGGACTGGCAGGCTTCGCTGCTCTATGCCGCCACGGTTTTGATTATAACCTGCCCGTGCGCTCTTGGGCTGGCTGTTCCTGTGGTGCAGGTATTGGCGAGTGGGAAATTGATGCGCTCTGGTATCCTGATAAAATCAGGCAGTGCGCTGGAAAGGCTCGCGGAAATAACCAGTGTCGTTTTTGATAAAACAGGAACGCTAACCGTTGGAAAACCAGAGCTTTTGCACACTGAGAATTATGAACAAAAACAACTACAACTCGCAGCATCGCTCGCCGCCCATAGCAAACACCCATTGTCGCAAGCAGTTTCCCGCGCCTATAGCGGATCGTTGCTTGCCATTGAAGCAAAAGAGCTGGCGGGAAGCGGCTTAGAGGGCGAATATCAAGGCAAAAAACTCCGCCTCGGCAAGCGGGATTGGTGTGGTGATGCCGCCGCGCAGGCAGACAATGCGCTGGAATTATGGCTGGCGGTGGACGGTGAGAAACCTGTGCGTTTTACCTTTGCTGATAAATTGCGGGCGGATGCTGGAGCGGTGGTTGCGAGTTTGAATAATGCAAAAATAAAAACCGCGATGCTTTCTGGCGACCGCAAGGAAGTAGTGGCGGCAACTGCGCAGGAAGTCGCTATTATGGAGGCTTTTCCTGCGCTGTCTCCGCTTGATAAATGCGCCCATCTGGAGAAATTAAAAGCCAGCGGCGAAAAACTTTTGATGGTTGGAGACGGTCTGAATGATGCACCGTCGCTGGCAACCGCGCATGTTTCTATGTCACCCGCCAGCGCGATGGACATTACACAAAACGCAGCGGATATTGTGTTCCAAGGCGATAAATTACAGCCCGTAATCACCGCATGGAAAGTTGCAAAATTTTCGCAAATTCTGGTGCGTCAGAATTTCGCGCTGGCGATTGCCTATAATGTAATTGCCATCCCCATGGCAGTGGCTGGCTTCGTCACACCGCTAATCGCCGCGATTGCTATGTCTAGCTCCTCGCTGATTGTGATTGCCAATGCCCTGCGGCTTAATTTAAGAGTAAAATAACAACCTGCCTACAAAAGCCAATTGAGAACGGTTATCAATTGCAATAGAAAAAACACCACTCATTTCAGTTAAAACAAATAAATAATTTGCGCGATTTCACCTCCCATAAAACAAGCATAACACATGGAAATATGCTCTGGTAGTGGTCACGGCGGTTTCATAAATTACTATCTTTAGATGTCGTCATACCGCCGAAGGGCGGTATCCATGCCTAACAACAAGCGTTATAGCCAGTTGCATGGCATAGATTCCGCCCTTCGGCGGAATGACGAAGACGAAGCACAAGCTTCGGGAAATTACACCCACGAAATCCTTAAAACTATGCTAGGAGCTATGGAATCTACTCGGACATAAATCACCCAGAACACACTCATTGCAAAGTGGTGTGCGGGCTTTGCAGATATAGCGACCATGCAGGATGAGCCAGTGGTGTGCGTGTTTTTTCCATTTGCTCGGGATAGCTTTTTCCAGTGCGGTTTCGGTTGCGTCCGCCGTTTTGGTTTTGCATAGCCCTAGGCGATTGCTAACGCGAAAAACATGGGTATCCACGGCGATAGTTGGCTGCCCAAGGGCGCAGTTGAGCCACACGCTTGCGGTTTTGCTGCCCACACCAGCCAGCGACATTAAACCAGCGCGGCTATGCGGAATTTCTCCGCCATATTCCGCAAGCAATTTTTCGCAGAGCAGAATAATATTTTTAGCTTTGCTGTTAAATAACCCGATAGTTTTTATGTAGTTTTTTAATTTAGCTTCGCCAAGCGCGAGCATTTTTTGCGGCGTATCGGCAGCGGCAAACAAAGCAGTAGTAGCTTTATTCACGCCGATATCCGTCGCCTGCGCCGACAGAACAATTGCAACCAGCAAAGTAAAATTATTGGTGAAAAACAGCTCGGTTTTCGGCTCGGGATTTTGCTCACTCAGCCGCGCGAAAATTTTATCTATTTTTTCTTTATTCATTGTTATATGCTTCCGCGATTGTTAAATCGGTATGGTGGTCAGGAATTATGATAAAGCGCGTAATATATAATGTCACCTGTGTTTTGCTGCTTTGTAGCGCGAATGCCTATGCCGCCAGCGACAGCGTATATATTGAAGAGCTAACCTCGCCAGAAATTCGCGCACGCATTGACTCAGGTGCGAAAACGGTGATTATTCCAACAGGTGGCAGCGAGCAGAATTTGGCGCACATGGTCATCGGCAAGCATAATTATATCGTGCATTATACGGCTGGCGAGATTGCCAAAAAGCTTGCTAACGCGCTTGTTGCGCCGACTATTGCATTCGTGCCAGAGGGCAATATCAACCCACCATCTGGACATATGCAATTTGCGGGAACAATTTCCCTGCGCGATGAAACTTATGCAGCTCTACTCACCGACACGGTGGAAAGTCTTAAGCAACATGGCTTTACGCTCATTTGTTTTTTGGGTGATTCTGGTGGCAACCAAGCTGTGCAACAACAGCTCGCCAAAAAACTTAGTGAAAAATGGGCGGCAGACGGTGTGCGGGTGTTGCAAGTTGCAAATTACTATGCAAAGAATGGGCAAGGCGCGTGGGTAGCATCGCTAAAACTGCCGCTGAAAGACCCAGCAGCACACGCTAGCTTTGAGGACACTTCCGAGCTGATGGAGATTTTCCCCGCTGGTGTGCGCGAAGGGTTACTAGCTGGTGATGCCAAAATTGCTTCCGCCGAATATGGAAAAAAATTGTTAGAGTTAAAAATTCAAACCGCAGTGAACGAAATAAAAAATGCCACAACGCCTTAGCACAACGCAAGAATCCCCAAGCAAACACCGCAGGCTTCGCCATCATTTTATCGCGGCGTGGATTCGTAGTCCGCTGAAAATCGGCGCGGCGTTGCCCAGCTCACGCGCCCTTGCCCGCGCAATGGCGGCACAGGTTGATATTGCCAGAGACGGCGCGATTATTGAGCTAGGCGCAGGCACGGGCATGGTGACGCAAGCATTGCTGGAAGCCGACATTCCCCGCGATAGATTGTTGGTTATTGAACGCGAAAAACCATTATTCGCCATTTTACAAGCCGCTTTTCATAACTTAAATATATTATGCGCCGATGCTATGGAACTGGAAGAAGTTTTGGAAAATGAGGGCGTGAAAAAAGTAAGCACTATCGTTTCCAGCCTGCCATTTCTTACCATGCCCGTCGCTGTGCGCCACGCAATTCAGGAACAAATGGCAAAGGCCATCGGCACACATGGCATAATAATCCAATTCACATACGGGCATCGCTCACCAATTAATGTTGGCGAGCTAAAACGCTATGGATTGGTTGGGCAACGGGTTAAGCTAGTGATGGCGAATATTCCACCCGCACATGTGTGGGTGTATAAACGAACGGAGGACAAATAATGGCAATTAATCTGAACCCAAGTCGTGTGAATATTCAATCGGGGAATGCTGGAAAATCTGGCGTTGATCGGCGTGGCGCATCGCCAGAAAAACCAATAATTCCAACGCGGGCAGCGGAAAACAACATCCCCGCCCCCGAGACCTTAAGCACCCTAATCCGCAGTGCCATCACCGCCCTTCGCAGCGGCACATTCTGGGATCGCGGCACGATTGTTAATCTGGTGGTTTGATGCCCCCAAAGCGCACTAAGAAAGATTTCGCTCCGCATATTGAGCCAGAAAAAGCCCATAAATGTGCGGTGGCGGGTTGCGTGGAGGCTGGAGTTTATAAAGCCCCAAAATCACGCGAGGAAGTGGGAGATTATATCTGGCTATGCCTTGAACATGTGCGCGAACGAAACCAAAAATGGGATTATTTCTCTGGCATGAAGGCGGAAGAAATCGAAGCCTTCATCAGCGATTCGGTGACGGGACACCGCCCGACATGGAGCAGGGAAGAACGCTTGCGCGCCAGCTATTTTACATTGCAAGATAAGCTCTATGAATTCATGACGGGTGAAAAGCCTGCCAAGCCAAAGCCACAACTGCCCGCAAAAACCCGCAAAGCCCTAGCGGTTATGGAATTGGATAATGATTACACGGAAAAAAGCCTAAAAGCCCATTATCGCAAGCTGGTGAAGAAATATCACCCCGACATCAACAAAAATGATAAGGTAATCGAGGAAAAATTCAAACAAATCACTATTGCCTATAAATATTTGCTTGCAACTTTGAAAAGCTGAAATCAGACTAAAACCATGCCAAAGCCAACTGAACAAGAAGCTATTATCGCCCTGCTCACCCGCATTTATGCTGATTTGCTGAGCATCGAGGAGCAATTCGGCTTGATTGTCGGCGTTGGTGATATGCGCCCGCGCATTGATTATTTTCATGATGCAGTGCGCGCTTTTACCGCTGGTGACGCAAACCATAAACGCCTTAATGTAGAGTTGCTAGCTTATGATTTACGCTGCCTGCGCTATATTCAGCAAATGCCGCTTGCGCCGTTTAAGCATGGCGGTGAAAATCTATCGCCATCACAAACTATAATGACAACAACTGCGAATATAACGCCCAGCACCGCCCGCCCCGACCGCGAAACAAGGGCGCGACTGGTGGAGCTGTACCAAAATTACGCGGTGATGTTCGCTGCCTTGCTGAAACCAGCCGCCGACCGCGATTATCAGGAACGCACCGACAGCCTGAACGCCGACGCACAGGATATTCATCAACTCATTCAACAATTTGAAAACAAGATGGATATGAATGTAATCGCGTCGCTAATTCAACAGCTTGAGACAAACGAGCTTCGCATCATCCTCGCTCATTTTATTCAGCAACAAAAACATAAGAATAAAGACGATGTCAAAAAACTGATTTCGCACCTCAAAAATCAAATTAAAGAAAAAGACAAAGCAATAAAATCGCTGGATAAAGAACACATGGATTTTGCCCTCGCTCAACTCGGAATTTTTGAAGAATCTAAAGATATGCTGAAAAAACTCGCCACTCAAGGCATGAATTTAGTGGGAAAATTCGTCGAGAATTCCATCGCCGATACAAAACGCCAGATGGGGCGATAGTCTTGAGCCTCTAATTCTTCTCGTGCCAGCGATATGCGGAGCTGATGATGCTATCAATATCGCCATATTGCGGTTTGAAGCCAAGCTCGGCTTTGGCGGCGGTGTTGTCGGCGACAAGGCGAGCTGGGTCGCCAGCGCGGCGAGCCTTAAAAGAATGCGGAACAGGATGCCCGAGCTTCTCAAAACTGGTGAGAATATCTTTGATAGAATTTCCTTGCCCATTGCCGAGGTTGTAAGCCGCGGATGGCTTGCCCGCTAGCAGAGCTTCGAGTGCGAGGATATGTGCGCTAGCGAGATCCATCACATGAATATAATCGCGGATGGCTGTGCCGTCTGGCGTTGGGTAGTCATCACCATAAACATCCAGCGCGGGAGCGCGACCAAGGGCGGAAAAACAAGCACGAGGGATAAGATGCGACTCAGGCTCGTGGCACTCGCCAATATCACCGTCCATAGACGCTCCCGCCGCGTTAAAATAGCGCAGAGCCATATAATTCATGCCGCTAACCAACGAGAAATCATTGAGCAACTGCTCAAACATGCGCTTTGACCAGCCATACGGATTCTTCGGATTTTTTGGATGAGTTTCAGGAATCGGCACGATTTCAGGCTCGCCATACACCGCCGCAGTGGATGAAAACACAAAGGCTTTAACGCCGCACTCCGCCAATTTATTCAAAAATTCCAATTTGCAGGCAAAATTATTTTCGTAATATTTCAACGGGTTCGCCACCGACTCCGCCACTTCAATTGAGCCAGCAAGGTCAATCACCGCTTTAATGTCATATTTTTTTACAATGTCGCCAACTATGGAAACATCAGAAACGCTAGCCTCCACCAACTCGCCGAATTTCACGAAATCCCTGCGCCCTGTGACAAGGTTATCAAGGGTTACAGGGTTATAGCCCGCCGCTGCCAATGATTTACAAACATGCGACCCGATATAGCCCGCGCCACCCGCTACTAATATTGATTTTTTCATTTTTTAATTATCCGATTATATTGTTCCAAATAGCTATCCACCATATTGTCCACGCTGGAAGTTTCGATGAATGGTTTGGTATATTGTTCTAAATTTTGCAAGATTTCTTTATCACGAACGGCGCGAATTATGCTGTCAGCAAGGGACTGTGCGCTTCCTGCTGTGAATAAAAGCCCAGTTTTTTCATGAGCGACGAATTCAGGTATTGCGCCGATATTGCTGCCGATTACGCCAAGACCATACGCCGCCGCCTCCACAATCACCACTGGCGCATTTTCATACCATAGCGACGGAATAATCAGCCAATCGGAACTGCGGAATGCCGCGTCTTTCTCGCTACTTTGAATATAGCCGAGATATTTCACGCGACGATCAGCGGCGGCAAGCTCGGCAAATTTTTCCGCATAATCACCTTTTCCCGCAATGCTGATTTCAAATGGCAAATCAGGAGGTAGTAATTTCAGTGCCGCAAGCAAAACCTCGCAGCCCTTCTCCACCGTCAAACGCGCCGCGAAGATAAATTTTGTCACCTCATTGTCACCCCGCCGAATGGCGGGATTTGTGATAGCTGGCAACACGATGCCATTGCGGACTACGGCGGTGGTTTTGGCGGAGATTCCCGCCTCAATATGCTTATCAATAAGGAATTGTGACGGGCTGCAAAACACATCAATATCCTTGGTAGTGCGCGTGTGCCAAGCGCGATATATACGGCAACCAAGCTGCGGATTTGTGCAGATTTTTAGCGATTTGGTGAGCATTAAAGCCCGCGGGCAAAGCAGGTGATAATCATGCGCGGTGTGGACGACAGGAACGCCCATCTGCCGCGCCTTGCGCCATAATATCGCCGACATACCGTCAATAAGATGAGTATGCAGAATATCAGGATTTCTTTCGGCGATTATCGCGCTGAATTTCGCGCCCGCATCGGCGTTCCACGCATCGCGCAAATGCCACAGGGCTTTTTCGTAGCCTTTTCGATTTCCGCGCTCCCAATGCCAATAAATATTTTTGGGAAAAAAGCGGATAACCTCCACGCCATTTCTGATTTCATTTGGATATGGTTCAGCATCAGGCGAGCAGGTGGAAACCACAGTCACCCTATGCCCGCGCTCTACCAACCTTTCGGCAAGCATGGCAACGATTAACTCTGCACCACCCGCTTGAATCGGTGGATAGATGTTATTTGCGATTACGATATGCACTTATTTTTCTCGGCAATGAGGTTACGCTAAGGCGCAGCCAGCGTAGGCAAACTCGCACAAAAACCTTCCAGTTGTTATGTGCGCTGGTTGGTTCATATAGCAAGCTATATAGCTGCCGTGGGATATAAAAACGACGATTCAGCAACACCGAGCCAATAACTTTGCCGCCTTGCGTGTTGATTAAATGCGCCACTTCCTGCACCACTGGTGCGCGGACGCGCTCAGCTTCTACCACGATAATCGTCCCCGAAACTAGCTTCGCCAGCGACTGCCCCATCGCATCCCGTAATATGCCCGAATTAGGAATAATAATCAGGTCAAATTGCGAACGATCTTTTTCAAAATTTCCGTGTAATTCCTTGGTATCAATCAGGCGAACCCGCTTGCCAGACTTATTAGCAAGATTTGCCAATTCATAAGCCAGCCGCTCCGCCCCCTCGCCTTCATAGCTGCTCACAAACTGCACGATTGGATGCGCCACACCCACCAGATTATTTTCAATAGTAACCAAGAGTTGCGCCAGCTCGTCAATATTCGGGAAACAAGCAAACACAGGCACTTCCAGAGCTTTTTCCAACTGTTTTGGTGTGCGGAATGTTTCATCAAAAACCTCACGCATCAGCACGGCAACACCACCAAGAATAATTCCCAGCAATATAGATGAAAGCAAAATAAGTTTTTTGCGTGGTTTTGCAGGTTTATCAGGCACAACAGGGCGATCCACCACCGAAATGCTGGTTATTTTCTGCTCCCCGAGGGTGGCGTTCACCCGCGCTTCCTCGCTGCGAGATAAATAATTTTTGTGATTTTCCTCATCAATCCGCACTTTCCGCACGAGATCGTCATATTTACCGCGCTGCTCTTCAAGAACATTGATACGAGCATTAATTGAGGCATTCTGCTGTGCCAGCTCGCTGGTTGTGGAGCTGGAATTCAAGTTTTCCTGCCTGTCTTGCAACTGCCTTTGTGCTTCGGCGATAGTCTTGCGAATTGCTTTAAGTTCCGAGCTATCAGAACGATAAGTAGATAGCATTTCCGCCTCTTTATCGCGCAACTCCGCTAGCTTGCTCTGCGCGTCATCAACCGCTTGAAACGCCACAGTCGCCGCATTGCTCTTTTGCTTGAGCAGCTCGTTTAGCTCATCTTCCAGCGAAGAAATCCCAACGGTCGCCTTGAATTCACGCAGTTCCTTTTGCGATTGAGCCAATTTTTCTTCCGCCTGTTTTATCTGCTCTTGCAAAAACTCTGTCTGCGGCTTGTTGAAAATCTCAAGCTGACGGGCGATAAAACTGTCTTGCAAAACATGCACTACCTCAGCAGCCACTTCTGGGCTACTGTTCATAGCTATAATATCAATGATATTGGTCTGAGCTGGGGATTTAACGGTTAAATCACTCTTGGAAAGCTTGGTAATGGCAAGCTCAACCGCATTTTTGCTGTCTTTCAAATTTGGATAGATTTTTTCTACACCAATTTTTTTAATCGCTGCTTCCAGCAGATCATGGCTTTGTAAAATATCAATATTTGACTGCATAATCTCGCGGCGATCGCTAGTGGAAAGCTGGGCAGCTTGGTTAGGCTTATTAACCCCAACATCAGCATTTACACCAAATTTAACCAGCAAACTACCTGTCGCTTGATACTGCTTCGAGCTAAAAACAATCGTCAGCACACCGATTGCGACAAATGCCAGAAATACAGCGCGAAATGTCTTGTACTGACGAAAAAATGCACTGAGCAAATCACGAATATTGAGCGAATTATACATTAGCGAACTACCGCATTTTGTGGATTAAGTTGATATGCCATCCCAAAAGACGCAGGCAAGAATTGCTGCACAAATTGTTGGAAATACAGATAAACATCGGCAATGCCACTGCGTGGCACAAACACCACATCATAAGCAGCAAGGCGCACATCACTAGCTGGGCTTGCGCCGCTAGTTGCCGCATCGTAATTAACCGAATAAGCCATTGCTGGAGCGGAAACCGAATGGCGAAGTATCAGCATATTGCTGGTATTGGCGGAATTTTTAAGCCCCCCTGCCCGCGCAATCGCCTGCATCAGCGTTAAATTCGGCCCAGCGGTTACAAATTCCCCAGGTGCATTCACCTCACCCGTCACATAAACGCGGTTAGGCGCGAAAGCCCGCAAGATAATGGAAATCTTTGGATTTTTAAGCTCGCGAGAATATTGTTTTTTCAAATCATCGCGCAGCTCTTGCACTGTACGCCCAAAAGCTGGTACATCCTCCGCCATAGTGGTGGAAACCAAACCATCTGGCGGGATTATAACCTGCTCATTAAGCTCAGGATTTAGGCGTACCTTAATATCCATCATATCGCCTATTTGCAAACGATATGGGTCAGGCATTGGCGCGAAAGATATATCTTTTACAACATCTTGCAAAGCTGCTGGCTTCGTTTCGCCAGCCGACTGGTCAGATTTTTCATCCGCAACAACTTCCTCATCGCCCTGCTCCGTCGCACCCTCAATCACCACCTCACGCGAAGAAGCCGCATCAGCCGCGGTTTCCAATACAGTCCCACGAGAATCTTCCTGTGGCGCAGGCGGCGCGTCAATCTGTGAACAGCCAAACAGCGCGATAGCGCAGATAGTCAGAGTAAGCGAGTTACGAGTTTGCAAAATAAAAAATCCTTAGCTTTTTTTTTGAGTTAGTTAAACCACGAAACTTTAAGCGATTTTTTAAGATATGCAACAGTTTTTTACACGGCTCTCTACGCGGATATACGATAACCAGCACCACGCAAGGTCTGGATCAGGCTTTTCTCAAAGCCCTTGTCAACTTTTTGGCGCAAACGGCTGATATGAACATCTATCACATTGGTTTGCGGGTCAAAATTATAATCCCATACATGCTCAAGCAACATGGTGCGCGTAACCACCGTCCCCGAATTCCGCATCAGATATTCAAGCAAAGAAAACTCCCGCGCCTGCAAATCAATCACCTTACCAGCCCGCTTTACTGAGCGGCTGAGTAAATCCACCTCCAGATCACCACAGGTCAGGACAGTTGCGGCTTTTTCCCCAGATTTGCGGCGGGTTATAGTGTCCAATCGCGCTTGCAATTCCGAGAATGAATAAGGCTTTGCCAAATAATCATCCGCCCCTGCCTTTAAGCCCTTTACCCGCTCCTCCACCTTGTCCAGAGCGGTTAGGATAATAATCGGGGTTTCATTACCCGAAGCGCGGAGGGTTTGGATAATGGTGATGCCGTCCACCTCAGGGATCATGCGGTCAATAATCATCGCGTCGTAATGCTCGGTCGTCGCCATAAACAGCCCGTCCCGACCATCAACCGAATGATCCGCCACATGCCCCTGCTCGCGCAAGCCCTTGAGCAGATATTTGGCGGATTCCTTGTCATCTTCAATGAGTAATATTTTCATGCAAGCGATAATAAATGTTTAGTCAGCAATTGTCCAGATGGTTTAACATCCTGAATTTATACACACGAATATCCGCTAAATCACGGGAAGTAGTGTTACATAGGAGCAATAGTCAGGCGTAGCCCTAAAGCACCAGTTACAGCGTTCAGAGTAGATAGCGTTGGATTACCACGCACTGATAAAGCACGAGAAAGACTCTCACGCGTAAGCCCAGCAGATTTTGCAACTTTTGACATACCGCGTGCTTGCGCCACGAGTTTTAAGGTTTTTTGCAATAAATAATCTCCATCTCCTTCGCCAGATTCCGCCAACGCCACGCGCAAAAATTCCTCTATAAGTTGTGGATTATCCCTTAAATCTTCTAGCATCGCATCATAAAATGATACGCTAGGCGCAACAATTTTATTTTTCATAATATTCTCCCTTTGTAATCTTCAAAATATGCAATAGCTTTTTCAATATCGCGGTCTTGCGTCCGCTTATCGCCCCCGCATAAAAGCAGCACAATTTCTTTCCCTGTCATACCATAATATACGCGATAGCCCGCCCCGTGATCAATCCGTAGCTCCCACACCCCATTGCGTAACGGCTTGCAATCACCAAAACCGCCGCGTTCTAAAAGCATGATGCGCCGTGAGATCCGTACATAGGCTTGCTTATCCTTAAGGCTAATCAGCCATTTTCTGAACACATTAACATTGTCACCTGTGATATACTCGCGAATACTAATCATGCCTAACCGTAGCATATATGCTACATGGCGTCAAGTGTTTTTGACATTTTTGCCAATCCGCGACCAATATTCTATAAATTTATCAACAGAACCTAGTTAATTTTTAAGATTTCTCAAAATTCAAATAAGTAGGTCTGCCCGCCAGAGCTTTTTGTTCATAGCGAGTGGAAAACCATTCTGGTGGTGGATTTAGCCAGTCAGCACAGCTTTTTGCCGTCCATTTGAAGGCTGGGTGGGCGAGAAGACGCTCCAGCATCCATGTCGCATAATCCGCGCTATCGGTGGCAAGCCGCAACTGCGCCCCAGATTTCATCACCCGCGCCAGACTATCCAAAAGCTCAGACGACACAATCCGCCGTTTATTATGCCGCGCCTTTGGCCATGGGTCGGGATAGAGGATAAACACACGCTCTAAGCAGTTATCGGGCAGAGCGGCGATTAAATCCCGCGCATCATCGCCATAAATACGGATATTTGTTAGGTTTTTCTCCTCAATATGCGCGAGCAAACCCGCTATCCCGTTCAGATATGGCTCGCAGCCAATAAAATTCACTTCTGGATGCAATTCCGCCTGATGCGCCAAATGCTCCCCACCGCCAAAGCCGATTTCTAGCCAAAGAGGGGAATTGAGGAACTGAGGAATTGAGGAACTGGGGAACATATCATCTTCATTTCTCCATTTCTTCAATTCTTCAATTCCAATATTTAGCTTCGGCAGCAAATCCCCCACCAGCTCTTGAGCGTGCGTCCGTAGCGACCGCCCACGACGACGACCAAAAGAACGCAAATTTTTAGCTTCAGCTGACATATTAGCCGTTTTTGCTAGCGTTTCGCTCGTTGGTCAAGTAATTCCTCGAACTGCATCAATTAAATTTATTAATTTATATTAATAACTGTTGCAATGTGATACGATTTGTGATAATTAGTTAGAAATACTAACAACTAAGCTTATGCAGAGGACGATATGGGAATGCCCGAAAATACAAAACATGTAAGCGCAATTGATCAAATTAGTCAGAGGATTAACCAATCTCGTTTTGTGTCTAGTCTCGATGACCAGCAAGCTGCTGAGCGTATAAGAGAAAAAATTGTTTCCCGTAATAGGGATAAAGCAAAAAATTTAGCAACAAAGCTTAATAAAAGCATAGAAGATAATGATATAGTAGCGTTTAAGAATATAGCTCTATCATTGCTAACTCTAGATCAAGATTTCCTTGTAGAATTTGCAAATGTACTAGACCAAAAGTCAGCAGAAGTACTAGCGAAAGAGCTTGCCACAAGCTATACTGGCAAACTCTTATTATTTGATAATGAAGAATTTGGAATTGCATTATGCAAAAAAAATCCCACTGCAAGTAAATTTGTGCTATCAGCAGTGAAAGATGTAAAATCAACGAGCGAGCGACAAAAACCATCTGAAATACCAGATGTTATTGAGCATATTGAAGTAAGCACTCCAAATTTTTGGGGTAATAATAAAATACATCTATAAACTTTCCGCTAGTTTTTTTTATAAAACAGCGTAAAAGTTTCAATCATGGAAACGGCAAGCATTGACTACTGGGGTTTTGTGTTCGCGGCGTATGGCGTGGCGGCGGTGGTGGTGGTTGCTATGCTAATTTTTTCCCTGCGCGGGTTGCGGATGGCACAAAAAACTCTGAAGAATTTACAGAAAAATGAAGCCTAAACACCAACGATTATTGTTTATTGTGGCGAGCATGGCGTTGCTCTGCGCGGGCGTGTTGTTCACCCTTTCGGCTTTCCGCGAAAATCTGGTGTTTTTCTACAGCCCATCGGAAATTGCGGCAAAACCGCCAGAACCCACAAAAAATATTAGGGTCGGTGGCTTGGTGAAGGCTGGCAGCATCGAGCGCGGCGCGGACGATAAAATAAATTTTATACTAACCGACGGCGCGGCGGAAATCCGCGTTTCATATCAAGGTATGCTCCCAAACTTATTCCGTGATGGGCAGGGCTGCATCGCCGAGGGGAAAATGATTTCGGGCACAGATTTTGCAGCAGAATTTGTAGCAGAAAAAATCCTCGCCAAGCATGACGAAAAATATATGCCCAAAGAAGTGGTTGACGCACTAAAAAAATCGGGCAACTGGCATGGTGACAGCGCAGTGAAAGAAGTGGGAAGATGACCGCTGAATTTGGTGTATTTTTTCTAGTTCTGGCACTGCTCACCGCGCTGTTGCAGGCGGCGTATTTGCTGCCTGTGCCTGCTTTGCGCAGGCTTCTGGCGCGGATTTGTCCGCTGGCGGCGTGGCTTCAATGTTTGTGTATCACGGCGGCTCTGGCAACGCTTATCACCCTTCGGCTTGACAGCGATTTCAGCGTGCAAAATGTCATCGCGCACTCCAATCTATCGCTGCCGACTTTATATAAAATCGCGGGCGCATGGGGCAATCACGAAGGCTCTATGCT